>CAYHJZ010000001.1:0-27988 GCA_964357115.1 uncultured archaeon
AAAGACATTAACACGGCCTCAGGGGCACGAGACTTGAATCAAACCGCTTTTTGGAACGCGCGATGGGATGGAAACGCGGTCGCCACTACGGATCAACTCGGAAACACCGTCAATAGCGGCCTGGGTGTGCAGCTCGTGAATGTGGATAACAACGCCTACGCGAACGATTTATTGCTCACCGCGTCCCTCGCTAATTATGGTGCGCGCGCGGATGCCGGGATTATTTATTTGATCAAGGACATTCATTCCGTTTCAGGAATTCGGGCTTTCACTACCGTGGGGACCTATCATGCCGCGTGGGTGGGTGGAAATTCGTGGGCGCTGGGACAAACCAATGGATCCGGGTTGGGAGTACAACTCTTCGATGTGAATGGGGACGGGTACACGAACGACTTGTTCATTACGGCGTACAACGCGGACGTGAACAATCGTGCGGACAGCGGAATGGTAGTCTACGTGGCGGACATTAACTCTATTATCGGAATGCAAGACCTCAACACGGCCGACACTTCGGTATATCACACGCGTTGGAATGGGGGAGCGAACACGGATCGTGCGGGATCGACTAACACTACTAATACTATTGGGGGAACTTTTTCTCCTAGAGTGCAAGTCGTTAATCTTGATGGAAACCTGGGAAGGAATGATGTGTTCATTCCCGTGGCACTCGCCGACTTCAACGCGGGTGCCAACCGGGGAGCGTTGTACGTGATTAAAGACGTCAACACGATTCGTGGAACGTTCGACTTGAACGCGCCCGCGAGCTACTCGATCGCCTGGTACGGGGGTGCCGCCAACGATGACTTGACGCAGAACAATCATCAAGATCCCTCCGTGCAGCTGGTGAATATCGACAACAATGCCCTTCCCAACGATATTTTGATTTCGGCCGTTCTGGCGGATGTAAATGGAAAAACCAACTCCGGAGCCGTGTACCTCATCAAGGATGTGAGTCACCTCGCGAATGGACGATATTACTTGGGACACAACTCTCATTATTCAGTGCGATGGAACGGCGGAGCGGGAGAACAGTTGGGAGACACCAACAACAGTCGCCAAGGAGTTCAGCTCGTGAATTTGGATAATAATGCGTGGGCGAATGATTTGTTGATTACTGCGTCCTCAGCGGATGCCAACGGGAGAATAGATAACGGGGCCATTTACTTCCTTCGTGATGTTCACGCGAGAAGCGGGCCGATTGACTTGAACAGTGTTGCGGCTGGATTGTATAATGCCAAACTCAATGGCACGGTCACGCGTGGATTTTTGGGAGATACCAACCGTTCCGGCTTGGGTGTTCAGCTGGTGAATGTGGATAATAATGCGTGGGCCAACGATTTGCTCATCGTTCAGCCCAAGCTCGACTCAAACATCTCCCGAAGCGGGAGCGTATTTTTGCTGCGAGACATTCACGACTATTCTCGGGGTAATGATCTAAACTCAGACATTCTTTCTCCCAGCATCTGGAAAGGCGCCACTCTCGCGGATGCGATTGGAGACTCGAATAGTTCAGGAATAAGCGTTCAACTCATTGATGTCGACAGCAACGCGTACACGAACGATATCTCCATCGTGGGTGTGTCGGTGGACGCGAACGGAATCACGAACAACGGAGCGGTGTATCTTCTCAAGGATATTGCGGCGGAAGAAAGTATCGGAGTTGATGATTACTCCTTCACGCTACTCTTCCCTTTGTCCGGTTGCACTGTTGGAAAAGGAAATCTTAGCGGTGGAAATAATTGTCAACGAATATACTTCGAAGCCACCGAACTCTCTGGGGCAACCGATCAAAACAAAGTCAATCCCGAAGGACAAAGTGAGGGCGTGCCCTTTCTCCTGTACGATAACCAAAGCACCAGCAGTTCCGATATTAACATTTTACTCGACTTGAACGAATCCCTCCCTGCGACGCACGTGGTCAAAGTATCGGTTTCCTACTCCGGGTGGTACGGAACGTGTAGCGGAAACACCGATGGAAATTGTCTCACCCTTGGAACTACGGCTGCTAATGCGGGAAAAGCTTTCTACTCTGCGGGAACGCAGGATTTGAATTTATTCATCTGGACGGACTTCGTTAATGGATCCATTAGTGAAATCGATCGAAATTTAGACAGCAACAGCATCTCATCCACGTGAGGAAAAAAAATGCGCTCCCGTTCAACCCAAAAACCTTTCAAAAATCCGACACGAATGGCTCTTCTTCCTATGGCTGTCGTTATCGCCATAGTCGCGATTGTCGGAATTTTTATTCACTATTACTCCGACGAGTCCGATTCCCTCCGCGGGTGCGTTTCGCTGTCGAGAGAATCCTACACGTTTCCTCTTTCCGTTTTCTCAACATTGCCTGAACCTCCTCCCTGTTTCCAAACGGTAGTAGAGCAATATCATTCCGGTCAATTTCACGACGCGTATTTTTTTTCTGAAGAATTTTTCCTCCAACCGGAGTTCTATCCCGGATTTCGTGAAAGCGGAATGGCGCACTGGGCTACTCCCCTCGACACGCACTATGGGGCTATTGGATACGGAGCATATCCTCATTCTCAAACCAAAATAGTCACGCCAGGAATGGAAGAAAAAATACGATTATTTTTTCACTCTGGATTTGGCGTACGCACGACTCAAGGGGCTGCCCTGCGGTGGGTATTCGAAAACCCCGCGGATGAAGCATTCGTGAATATCACGTTAGACTCCGAAAGCTATGGGGGATTCTGGATAGGACCCACGTACCCCGTTTTTGACGCGAGGTGGGTGAAGCCCGTGGACATTCGAGTTTCTCTCTCCCCCGATGCACCGTCACGGGACATCACGTTTGAAATCGTCGTGGTCGCTCCACCGAACGAACTCCGAGAAGAATGGATCAATGCCTGGGGAAGCGCTTACTATGACGCCACCACGTACGTTGGAGAAAAAAAAATCGCACGCGTCACCCTCACTCCCGAATAAATTCTTTGTTGACGTGCACTTGTTTTCGTTTCATTTCTACCCAGTTGATTTGTCTTCCCGCAAGCGAAAGAAGCAGATTTATATAGTGGGATTTGGTTTGCCTTGAAGGAAGTGGATGATGATGCGTAGTTTTGATCGATGCTTTTTTGCACTTGTTTTGGTTTTTATGATTCTTTTACCCGCGTACGTTGCGGCCGCGACAACAAATGCGACGACGATGACGTGGATTATTCCCGCCAACAAGAGCCACACCATTTCCTACGGGGGAGCGTGCTCCTCCTCTGCGTTCTATTTTGTTGAGACCAACGGAGAAGACGCGGACGGGGACGGGAATTCCGCTCGAATTCTACCGTACGACGCCTCGACTGCTGGATCGGCATGCCAAGCTGCGGGAGTTGCGGGAATGACCGTGACTAACAATGGAAACACGAGTTTCAACCTCGATGCGAATTTCCAAACCGGACTATCGGGAAATGATCAAAACGTCGGGATCAAAATTTGGATGGGTACAGGCGCCGGTTGCGGAACATCGGGTCTGGGCGGATGGCAATTAAACTGCGGAATCCAATCGACGTCCACTCCGGTCACTTCCTCTTCATGTAGGGATTTTAACGTGACTAACTTTACTACTCCAGCACGACTCGTCAGCAGTCTCGGGGTCAATGATACCAACCAATTGTGCTTTTCGGGAGAAATAAACGGAAAGGACACTCGTGTGGGAGCGGGGACCATTGCGCGGAGCTTTGACACGAACTCTTCCTAGTTTCTTAGCGGAATGAGGAAGCGTTTTATATCGCGATGAGATATTATCTCAAGGTTCAATTATGAAAAAACAACTCCCTAGCAAAAAAACCAACTTTGCTTCCACCGCTCGATCGTGGATTATTCCTGTAGCCGGATTACTGGTTCTCGTGGTCGCGCTCGGTGTCGTTTTTCAAAACGGAATAAACCCCACGGGTTTGGTCATCGCGAGTCGCGCGGATAACGCTTCTCTATCCAATGAGAGTATTCCTCCCGGCGGAAGCGCAGCGGATGGAAAAGTCACTCCTTCCCAATTCTTGAGTCGACAACAATACTTTGAAGAAGCCTTCCGAATCGACCGAGAATCGTACGCCATTTTTGAAAAAGCAGCAGACTTCAGTGGACGACTCCTGGATCAAATGCCTGCGTATTTTTCTTTGGGAGATGAGGAACAAATATGGAGTCAACTCCCTCCTGTTCCCAATGACTTTAGTGAAATCGCATTCTTGTTGGCAACCGGAAAATTCTTTGCTATTCAAGATTTAGATGAACGATACATGAAGCAACCCGAGTTCTATCCTGGGTTCAAAGACACGGGACTGCGATTCTGGACTCAACCGGATGCAACGTCATGGGCATCCAATGGATACGGAACCTATCCCTCTGAACAATGGGCAGATCTTACATTGGGAGAAACCGATACGTTTGAAGCCACCGTGTTCATTTACTCGGGCTTCGGAGTTCAAACTTATCAAGGACTCTCGCTCTTCGTCGACGCCGCCTCTCAATCATTTTTTGATGTAAGTGTGTCCCCCGACACGTTTGTCTTAGAACCCACTTTTCCTCAATTTCATCCCGAGTGGGCCAAAAAAATTTTGGTTACTGGAAAAATTAAACCTGAAACGCCTGCGGGAGAGTACACTATTACCGTTAACGTGGGCATTCCTCCCGAAAGTAAACGCCAAGAGTGGGGCACGGAGTATCGAAACCTATACGCGGATGCCGCCTCGGGTGTTCGACCGAGTGGGAATCCCATCACCCTTCATGTTACCGTGAAATAGGTTTCCGCCTTCGTGGAGCATGGTGCTAAAGCCTATAAAAAGGCGAACTTTTTCTTTTGGCAATGCGGCTCGCCCTATTTTTTGGATTTTCCATTCTTCTTTTAGCCGGGCTTTCTCCTCTTGTCGTTGGAGCCACCACGAGCGCATTTACGTGGGGAGTGGTGGGCGATTATTATCTCGATGCTCAACTCTACGCGGAACGTTGTCCTGCTGCTCTAGGAATGTACGATTTGAATGCGGTTGTTTACCAACGACCCTCGAACACGCCCAGTACTACTTCCACGGTGACCGGAACTATCTATCGTCCCCTCGGCGGAACGGATGCGGTTACGTTTACGAATAATGGAGATGGAAATTACGTGAAAGTCTACGACTTCAATCAGTCGGGAACCTACAAGATTGTCTTGAATGCCTCGGATGTAAATTTTGCTTCGGCGGATGTGAATGAGTATGTCTACATTGGAGATGTTGATTTTCAAATATCATTCCTGAACAACTCCTTTGAGGTGGCCGCAGGAAATACGGGGACGATACAAAATCTCGTGAAAAATAGTGACAACAATGCTATTACAGGAATCACGGGAAGTATTGACATCAATTATCCCAGCGGAACCGTTTTTACCAATGATGGAAACATTTCCGAAACGGGGAATGGACAATACTATTACACCTTCACTGCTCCCTCGGTTGCCGGAGTGTACACGGCGGCGAGTTCTTTTACGTGTGGAACCAACACCGACGTGAACATGGGGGGACGATTCACCGTCACGGTTACATCGAGTGGGGGAGGAACCTCGGAGGATGATTCGGTTAGTGAAAATGTAGGATTCAGCGGTGGCGGGGGCGGTGGGGGCGCTGCGGCGACCAAACCGTATGCCTCCATTGTGCAAGAGTGGGGGTTCTCCGATCCCATTGAAGTAGGAACCTCCAATCGTATTTTTGCAGTCATCAAAAATACGGGGACACTCGGAACACGCTTCTTGGTCAAAGCCACGATCTCCAGTGCACAAAAAAATGAGTACTTTGACACCTTTCTCACCGATTTCATTCCGTCCAAAGGGAGTACCTCCATCACGTTTGACGAGCCTTACACCACGTACACTTCGGGGAACCACTTGATCAACATTCAACTCTTCAAGCCGGACGGGAGTGAGAAAATAGGGGAATTCGCCCAATCATTTGACGTGGGGGGAATTTTGCGCTACGATGTGGTGGCCACATGCTTGGAGCCTAACACTATTCCGGGAAAAGATGTTTCGGCTCTCATTAATCTGATTAATCTCGGAGACTACTTTCAAGACATGCAATTTGAGTGGTGGGTCGAAGGAAAGAATGGGGAAAAAGTGGGTGCCGGGACCTTCCCTATCGCGCTATACAATCAAGAATCTCGTTCCCTGGTTCGAAGCGTGCATATTCCTGAAGGCTTTCCTGCAGGAGAGTACCAGTTTCGCGCCCAACTATCTTACGAAACAACACTCATTGAGGGAGCGTGCTCCTTTAATGTGAAAATAACCAAAGAGTATTACGAAGATGAGTTATCTTATTTTCAAACCGTTCTCAAGGAACTTGAAAAAATAGCCGAAACCAAGAGGGCTAAACTATCTCCTGAAACATTTGAAAGAATATCCGAAATTAAAATACTTCAAGGGCTGCTCGAGAATGCCATTCGTAATGAAAATTATCCCGAAGCGGAAAGAACACTCTCGAGCATTCGAGAAATTACCAACGAACTCACGCGAAAAATCATTAAAGAAGAATCCCCTGGGCTGCTGGATAGTATTGAATGGAGCCAAGCCGTCGTCTCGGTGGCTTCTATGAGTCTTGTCGCCCTCGCGTTTATCCTGGCTCGACCTGCGGGTGCTGTTGTTGTGGCAGCCGGGTCTCCGGTGGAGTACGATCACTTCCTCCCCGACGAACCTATTATTTCCAAAACAATTCCTCCTGGAAAAGTATCTCTTGCGAAAGGAAAAATTACCAAGGTGACAGCGCCCCAACAAAAACAAAACGAACCGCGACATTTAATAGGAAAAAAAACGCCCATGATGCAAACCTATCCTCACGAATCCTTGATGAATCGGTTTTTAGGACTCAAAGGAAGGAAGGAATGAACGTATGGAAACTCCCAAAAAAATAATATTTGTTCGATGTGTAAGTGCACTCGCTATTGTCGTAGGTACCTTAGTCATGGCTGCCTGGGTGTTCCAAGTGCCCTTCTTGAAATCCTTTATTTTTGACGTCATTACTATGAAATTTAGCACTGCGTTGTGTTTTTTGTTCAGCGGAATTATCCTCTACACCATGACTGCTCGAATGGACGGCAGAAAAAACCTCAAAAAGTATCTTTTGCTCATATTCTCTGCCCTCATTCTCCTCATCATGATTCCATCGTTCATCGCTATCAGCACCGGATCCTACTTTGATGCGTTTAGGCCCATTCTCCTGCTCAGCAGTGATTATTCTATTGAAGAAACTTACCTCGAAATGCCTTCCATTGGGACTATTATTGCATTCATCTTCATTGGACTATCTAGCACGTTCGTGTACGCCTTTCCCGCGTATTCTCGATTTTTTTTACTGTATGCAGGGAGTATTGTTCACTTCCTCGCAACCATTGCAATTATCGGATTCCTCATACGATCTCCCCTGCTGTACTATGAAATACAGCACATTAGCGCCGGAATGTCCCTTCACGCAGCAATACTTTTCCTCTTACTCGGAATCGGATTTTTGCTACTTGGAGAAACCAAAAACAAAGTTTGCCCTCACTTCAAAGGAATGGTCAATGAAGAAACACTCATGTGCACGTACGATTGGAAAAAACACAAATAATCGAATCCGGGATCGATTTTTGATCGTCTCACTTATCCTCTAGAAGATCGCTTATTTTTTGAGTAAAAAGAGAACGAGGCATCGCGTGAATTCCTGCATGTTTTGCCATCTCGAACGCGCCTGCATTTTTGTGGGAAGCAAAACCTACCATTTGTACAAGAGGATTATTTTTTAGGATGAGAGAAAGATCCTCTGGGCGGGCAAATTCCAAATCCACTAAAACCAGCGTGGCATTGCGAATGGCAGATGCACCGGAAGTAAAATGAACTTCTTTATTTTGCACACGAGCAGTAGCTTCTATTTTGGAACGAAAAAATAAATCATTCACGAGGGCGTAGATCATTTCTATTTTTCCTTACTCGTGAATTTTTGCCACCACGATGCCGGCGAGTACGTGCGTGATGAAACTAAAACCAAACTCGCTCGCGGAAATAGCCGTTGGAGCGCTGCCTAAAATCATGAAGGCGAAACTTATTCCGCCGAGGAGATAGGCAATGATTCCAAAGTTGATTCCTTTCCGAATGCCTTTTCCCGGGATTCCCATACGCAGTAGATCATACAAAAAACCCATGACGAAACCGGTGATGAGAATGGACACGAAAACAAACAGGGCGCCGTCTCCACTCATCATGCTTGGAAATTCCTGCGCAAACCACGTCATGCGTTCCGGGTAGAGCGTTTCAAGGCCTAGCCCGCCTAAAACAAACACGAGATTGGCCCCTATTCCCGCGAGGAGGGATTTTCGAATGTTCATACTATTGGAAACAGCCGAGGAGGTATAAAAACAATTCTTGTGGGTTCCTAGAAAAGGTTGCGAATTTTAATACTGCTTTTGCGTTTGAAAATGATGGTTGAACCCCGTAATACTCCTCCAGAAATACTCCGTCGCGGGGTCTTTGATCATGAAATGGCTATCGCTCGCGACGAGGTAGCGGTGTTTATTCTCACTTCCTGGTATCGTGAAGTTCTAAAGTGTGAGCGTAACGGGGATCTCGTTTCATCACGTGTAAATGCTATATTTCATGATTACTTACGATATCAGAAGGAAGTGCTGTCAGTTGAACGAATCAAACTTTGGCGGAAAAAAATGTTGCAACATCAACAAGTGAGTGTCACTATAAAAAAACCGAGAAAAAAGCCAACTATTATTTCGCGTCGGCCGGCGAAATTTAGAAAAAAGTAGGCGCGCGGGTTACGCGGCCTTTATTTTCTCTTCTAAATCCTTAATGCGTTCTCCCACGCCTTTCGACTCATTGTCGAGCTGGTTCTTGTAGTCTTTCAACCACTCGATGCGCTCTTGGTGGGTCAAGAAGTTTCGCGCGGGGTGAACATCATTGGTATTGCAGCAGTATCCATTCATAGAAAAAACCTCCGAATATCGGGTATACGATATATGATTGGGGATATATTTAAATCCATCGGACACCCGATAGGTGTATGGGTAAAGGGAAGGGTGGCGACTGCTGCGACATGCGAGGATTTCTCTCCTTCCTGATTCTATTTCTACTCTCCAAAAAATCAATGCACGGGCAAGAAATTGCCGACGAAATGGAGAAACGAAAAGGGGAGCGGCCTAGTCCGGGAACCATCTATCCTGCGTTAAAGTCTCTCAAGGAAGACGGACTCATTACGGAAGAAAAAATAGGAAAAACCATTGTGTACTCCCTCACCGACGATGGGAAGAAATCGTTCAAAGTATCCAAGCAACGCTTCGTTCGAACATTTCTTGACGTGTTCTAACGGCTTTTTTCCAAAAACCCGGGAAAAAGGAAATCGGGTCCCTTGCAGGAACCCCATACTCAAATTCAAAACAACTTTTTCAAAAAGCCAAGAAAAACATTTTTATCAAAAATTGCTTTAAATAATGCTCCGCCCCTGCTTCTGGAATGAATACCCAAAATCCCTCTCCCCCTCTTCTCCTCCTTGGAATGTTTACACTTTTTTTACTAACCTTGGGGTGCGTGCAAAGCGGCGAGGAAATAACCATCGGAATTCCTCAAGTGGACTCTTCCGAGGCGGCAATGAAAGACGACTCCATGATGAAAGTGGATGAAACCACCCTGGTGAAAGACGAAGAAGTCGAGATGGATGAAGAAGACATAACTGTGCACGCCGATGTTAATGGTGTAGTAATAACGGATGGAAACACTGTTGTAGTTGAAACTGACACGAATGTCGTCCTAGTAGTCCCGGTAGAAACCCCTGAAATTATCGTCGACACCGAAACCGACACCGAAACCTCGACTGAGCTCGAAGGCGAATTCCCTATTGAATACTGGTGCATTCCCGGGCAGACGGCGAGCATTTCCTCCGGAGACGGGTCGACCCACACGGTGATTGAGGGAGTTTTTTCCTATGAGGGAAAGACCCTTTGTAAAGGAGTTTCGGTAACCGAAACGCCGAACTTCAGCGTGACGACCACGTATTATTTTTCGTACAAGAACGAGGAAATGTATATTCTCACCAACGCGGGTGGACAAAACACGGTAGTGCACCTCGTGAATGGAGAAATCGTATAACGCGAAAATGGTTATGAAACTCGAGACGCGTGCCTCGGCACGCACTTCTCTTTTTCCTCGTTACGAAACACTCGACCTGCTCCGCGGCCTTAGCGTAGTGGGAATGATTATTTTCCACTTTGTTTTTGACTTGCGCTTTTTTCTGAATTATCCTATCGATATACATTCGGGTTTCTGGTTCGTCTTCGCACGCGTCACGGCATTTAGCTTCGTCTTCCTGGCGGGAATATCCATTCCTCTTTCCATTCGTCGAAAAAAAGACACGCCGGTTCATGCGTTGTTGGTGAGAAAGGGAGCGCTTCTCCTTGGAGTAGGATTCCTGATCACGCTCGCCACACTCCTCGTATTTCCTCAATATCCCATTTGGTTTGGCGTGCTCCACCTTCTCGGCGTAGGAACGCTTTTCGGAACTCTATTCTGGAATCGCCCGCGCGCGAGTATTGCAATTGGATTGCTGATTCTCGGAATGGGGCTTGCATTCTCGCTGTGGAATGGGGTATTTTCCCTTCCTGAATGGGTGGGGATTTTTCCATTTGCGTTGGCGACGTTGGATTACTTTCCCCTCTTTCCGTGGTTAGGGGTCATGCTCGTAGGAATGGGGGCGGGTAATTGGCTAGAGACCCATTCTAACTTTTCTCAACGGTACATGCACTTTCGCGTGCGCGGGATTTCTCCTCTTCTTGAAGGAATGGGAAAACACTCCCTGCTCATTTACCTTATTCACCAACCTATTTTGGTTGGAATGATTGGAGTGGTTGAAAAAATAGTTAGTGCACTTCTCTTGTGATTAGAAGTTTGGCGCGCTATTTTTTTGTGCTATACTCTACTACTCTCCCTAACACGTGGCGCCCGCGCTAGGAGTAGTGCTCTCTACTTGGGAAACAAAGCACGTTTCGTTTTTGCACGCGAGGAGGCGATAATGATACGTGGTTCCGTTGACTACTCCTCCAGATGCCACTTGGGTTTCAAAGAATGGAAGCGGGAAGAAAACTATTTGAGGATCCATACTGGTGGCAAAGGCATCGGAATCCTGGAGTGCTGTCACTGAACTTATGCTTTCGGATTGAGCTAAGGTTATACTGCTTGCTCCCGGAGCCGAGTACTGAATAATCACTTGCCCCTCGCCGCCACAGACGATCAATGAAATCGTTGTGAGTGGAGTGGATTCTACCTCCACGATTTTATCGCCAATCGTGACGTTATCCACTATCGCATTATCCAGAATTCCCTGCCCTTGTTGCGTGGTGGTGAGGGCTATCACAAGGATGGTGATCGCTACTAACACGCCGGCGCCGATGAGGAGAATATACTCCATGCTCCCTTGTCCTGGACTATCCATGCGTGAAAAAACAATTCTTTCTTTTTAAGGGGCGTCGCACGCTTGCTTTGAACTATTGGGAGAATTCTTTTAATGGTGAAAAAAGGCTTTTCTATATGGAACTCAACAACCCCCTCGTCCTCATCGGAGTCGTCGCCGGACTCGCTATCCTTCTCGGCGGAATCAACGCACTGATCGGGGGACCTGCCTCAGTGCCGGCGTCTCTCGTCATCGATAAAACGGGTTTTGCCCTTGCTCCTGAACTCAAGGGAATTAGCGGCTACATTAATGCGGAAGACGACTTTACGCTCGCCTCGCTAAAAGGAAAGGTCGTAATCGTGGACTTTTGGACGTACTCCTGCATTAACTGCATCCGCACGCAACCCTACCTTAATGCGTGGCATGAAAAGTACGCCGACCAAGGGCTGGTAATCGTGGGCGTGCACACCCCCGAGTTTTCATTTGAAAAAGAATACGAGAACGTACTCCTCGCCACGCAGGATGCCGGAATCCAATACCCTGTGGTGCTCGACAACGATTACGCCACGTGGCGTGCGTATGCGAATCGATACTGGCCGAGAAAATACCTCATTGACGCGGAAGGGTACATTCGCTACGACCACATTGGGGAAGGGGGATACGACGAGACGGAGGAATGGATTCAGAAACTCCTCAGCGAGAAAGATGCTTTACTTGCGTTTGATGACTCCCTATCGGCGGATGAGGTGAACGCCGCCGCCGTGGACTTTTCTAAAATTGGAACACCGGAAATTTATCTCGGCTACTCGTTCGCGCGCGCTCCCTTAGGAAGCCCGGAAGGATTCCAACCCGAGCAGACGGTGGAATATTCGATTCCTGAAACGGTTTCCCCCAACCTCGCCGCGCTTTCGGGAACGTGGATTAACACGCCTGACTACATGGAATTATCCTCCGAAGAAGGGGAAGTGCGCTTAGAATACACGGCTAAAAATGTGAACATCGTGGCGGCGAACGCGGCGACGCTGGACGTTTACCTCGATGGAGAAAAAATCTCCACCATCGAAACTAATGCGGAACAATTATACTCGCTCATCACGACTCCTAACTATGAGACGCACGTGCTCACATTCAAGGTGAAGGGAAAAGGATTCCAACTCTACACATTCACGTTTGGCTAAGCTTTAACCGGCTTGGTCTCTTCTGAATTCTTTCCGAGAATCATCCACTTGGTGTAGATCATAATACGAAGCGTCAATTCGAGGAGAGACAAATATATCACGAAGGGAAGGAGGCTGGCTCCCAACTCCGGGAGAAATTCCACACGCTCGAGCAAACTTTTCACGTTAAAAAATTCCGGCTCGGCCAGCGCGGTTGCTAAAATGGCGATTGGAATGGCCTTGGCTAATTCTTGCGCGGTATCTTGATTATAGTACGCTAAAATTCGCACGCCGGAAATTACTGCAATGGAAATCAACACGATTTGGGAAACGGGTTGGTTCTGCGCGATGAAAAAGAGCAATAATACAAAACCCGCAAACCAAAAAAAGGAAATAATAGGGAAAAAAATTCCATACTTAACGAGTCGAAGCAAGGCTAAAATAAAATCCTCCAAAAAACCCACGACTCCCGGGTGTTTGAACGAAAGCGTGTGCGCAAAAATATCCCTCCGTGCGACGGAACGATAAAAAAACCAAATAATGGTCACGTACACGGCTAATACGATCGCGTACGAGAGCCAGAGACCAATACTCGTCCACGCGAATGAACTCGTGCCGCTTGCGGAAAAAATACTCTCGAGAAAAGATTCTACCATTCCCAGGGAAACAAAATGGAGTATAAAAACTAGTATCGAAACGTGTCCACGCGACTCGAGGGAGCCATGTCGCCCGAAATAGGAGTCAGCATTCTCCGGCGAACCTCATTCAAGTCCCTCGTTTGGGCGAGCACCCAACCCAACTTCACATACGCTGTTTCAGAGGGCATGTCTTCTAACCCCACGGCTCCCGCCTCTTGCATGAGACGACCATTCGAATACACGTTCAAATTCACTCGACCATAGACGGTCTGACTTGTAATAAAGACCGGAACCCCTCGCTGAGTGAGCGAATGAATCACGGGAATCCAATCCGAGTGCACGTGACCTAGCCCCGTGCCCTCAATCACTAGCCCCTCTATTCCTTTCTCGACGTAACACGTAATCATCTCTTTCGCCATGCCGGGGAAGGTTTTAATCAACGCAACGTTGGGATTAAACACGGCATTCAATACCGGCTTGCGCGACGCGTCGCGTTTCTGGTACTCGGATAAGAAATCAATCTTCCCATCCGTCGTGACGGTAGCAATAGGCACGTCATTAATGGGGCGAAACGCATCCCGACGTGAGGTGTGGAGCTTTCGTACTTTAGTTCCACGTAAGAAAAAACAATCCGTGTCGGAGGTAGTGGCGTGCATGCAGATTCCAACTTCCGCGACGGAAGAAAGCGCCATGTGGGCGGCGCAAATCAAATTATGATTGGCGTCACTACTTCCCCTGTCCGAGGAGCGCTGCGAACCCACCAAAACAATAGGCTTGTTGAGATCCTGAATCATATACGAGAGTGCGGCCGAGGTGTAATGCAACGTGTCCGTCCCATGCGTGAGCAAAATGCCCGAAACCGAATCCTTCTGGAGCTCCTTAAAACACGCTTTCGCTAAAACAATCCAATCCTCGTGAGAAATATTTTCGCTCAACTTCGAAAAGGGCGACGTAATCGAATCAAAATGTGCAAACGAACCAATCTCAGGAATGAGAGCGAGCATCTCATTCGGCGTCATCAACGGACTCACACCCGCTGTAGCGTAATCCACCTTGCTCCCAATGGTTCCCCCCGCGCGAATCAATGAAATGCCAGGTTTATCCAGTGCTTTCACGTGCGATCCGTGCGCGTCCTCGGCGCTATTCAAGCGAAATGCTTCGTGCTGTCCCTCGAGTTTTTTTATTTCCGAAACATGCTGGAGGGCCAAACCCACATTATACCCGGAAGATAATTTGAGTGACAAAAAAGGAGAGGCTTCGGGATTGGGCTGGGGCAACATAATACCCTTCATCTCGAGGCCCTTCCACACGACGTGAACGTGGTCGCCCACGGAGAGTTTCTTCTCAATCATCAACGACGCGAGCGTGGGAGGGGAAGTCATACCCGATACAATCCCGCGGAGCTTAAAAAAAGGGGTGGAAGAGCGGGTTAAAATATCCTAAAGACTTTTCCATGGGATGACTCCTCGAAGGCAAGGGCTTCGTGTCACTGTGCACACGAGAAAGGTTTTGCCTGCCAAAAAAGCTCTTTCGAGAAAAAGACCCTCTTTTGTTCCCGAGAAGAGTGCGTACGCCAATTACAAAGGAGTCAATCTAGAAGAAGTGGTGATCGGAATTGAAAAAAACATTGCCAGTGTTGCGGGGCGTTTTTCATTTAACATGCATGACCTGGAATCCAAAGACGATCTCCAACAGTATCTTACCATTGAAGCTCTTACTATGGGACGACAACTCGTGGATCGAGGTATCTCTGGAGAAATCGATCTGCGGAAAATTATTACTTCAAAATTGAAACAGCGATGCGTGGATTACTATCGAAGTCACGGAATACGAAAATCGCGTGCGAAAAGAACGAAAGGACAATACCGTGATCGAATTCGGACGTTTGGGGAAATGGGTCTAGAAGAACATCGCCTGCTCGATTCAAGTTGGGATAATGCGTCACGTGAGATGGACGCACGTGATCAAGTGGATCACTTACTTCGAAAACTTAGTGAAAGGTTCTCCCAACGAGACATTGCAATTACGATGCACTACCTTGCTAACCGACACTCGGCTGAACGAATAGGCAAGAAGTTCAAACTATCTCCCACTCGAGTACTACAAATCGTTGAATCCGTTCGATCGTTTTTCCCAAAACTTAAAGAATAACCTTTGCACGAAATAAAAGAGGTCGCATGAAACTCTACTTCGGCATTCGTTTTTCGAAACACGTGGTGTGGGAAATTAATCACGCGATTCGAAAACCCTTGCTGGGTCTTCCACATTCTCTCCGTGTTCCAAAACCTTCATACTGGCATCTCACGACGCACTTCATCGGAGAAGTGACTCCGCGCAGCGCGAATGAAATCATTCGACGTATGAAATCGGCTCGCGCGCCGTTTGTAGGAACCATTCGCCTCGGGGGCGTGCCTCCGGTGGGAACGTTTGGAAAAAACATCTTGTTTGTTCGTGTGGAAGACGAGAGCGGCGTGTTGCATTCGTTGAATGAATGGGGAAAAGAACTCGCTCCCGTGCGAAGTCACGCGCGCTTCGAACCCCACATTACGGTGGCACGAAACCCCAAAGACGAAGAGTGGAATTCTATTGTCGAACACCTTTCCGCGCAAAAACTATCCCTTTCGATTCCCGTGAGGGAGGTTTTACTCCTTCAATCCAAGGAAGTCCGGGGAATGAAACATCATCGTGTACTTGCGAAAAAAGCGCTTCTTCCTATTGGTTTTCGCTCTCCTAAGAGCGAGCATTAAAAAGGCTGTTGGATTCTCCTCCCGTATACATGTTTGCGCCGACTGCGCAAGGGAGTATGAGGAATTATGCCAGCGAAAAAACCTGCTTTTGGTGGATACAGCATTAACTTCAAAGGACGAACGGACACCATTGAAGAAATCATGGGAAACAAACCCATTGCGCCCAGCGAAATGACCAAGAGAATTTGGGCATTCGTGAAGAAGCACAGCTTGTCCAATAAATAATTCGAAACACTTTTCTCGAAGGGGCGAGGGATCAACCCTCCCTCTTCTCACTCTTTTTCTCTCTATTTTTTGCCTTTTGTATAGGGGCATTAAAAACAAAACGCGATGCAAGATATAGAGTAGGAGGATCTTTCCATGGATTCATGCAACACAACCGGAAACGCACAGGTGGGTGGCACACAGACTGCACACCACGCGCACGCAAGTATTATTTCGCTCAGCGAGAAGGCCGCGGAGAAAGTAAAAGAATTTATGGTTAAAGACGGAAAACACGGATACGGATTGCGCGTCCAAGTATTGCCTGGCGGATGCTCGGGATACACGTACTCGCTCACGTTTCAAAAAAGCGGATTGGATAGCGACATCAAAATCGAATCACACGGCGTGGTCGTGTATGTGGACAAGATGTCCGAAGAACTCATTCAAGGAAGCACGATTGATTACGCAGAATCGTTGAACGGAGCCGGATTCACGGTGAACAACCCTCAAGTGAACTCGAGCTGCGGTTGCGGAAAAAGCTGGTCGTAAAAAAACCAGCCAATTTTTTATTTTTGTTTTATTTTTAATTTTTAACTTTCCAAAAAGAGTTACTCGAAAAGGAGAATGTTTTTCATGACGCTCACCGAAGGAAAAAAAGCACCCAATTTTTCTCTCTACGACACGGAAGGAAAAACCGTGACCCTGTCGCAACTCAAAGGAAAGAAAGTCGTTTTGTATTTTTACCCTCGCGATGATACGCCCGGGTGTACGGCGGAAGCGTGCGAGTTCCGAGACAACCTCGCTCGCGTCAAAAGGAAAGATGCGCTCGTGTTTGGCGTGAGCAAGGACACGATGGAGAGTCATCAAAAGTTCTCCAAAAAATACGAGCTAAACTTTCCCCTCCTTTCCGATCCGGAAGGAAAAATGATCGAAGCCTATGGTGCGTGGGGGGAAAAGTCTCTCTATGGAAAAAAATTCATGGGAATCATTCGAAGCACGGTCATCATCGACGAAGACGGGAACATTCTCAAGCACTTTCCCAAAGTCACTCCTAAAGGACACGCGGAAGAAGTGCTGGCTGCGCTATGACATCCTGATGTCCGTCAGAACATCGATAAGGGAACTCGCGTTTTTGAGAATGGAAGCAAGGTGTTGCTCTATTATTTCGTGTTGCGATTCAGCCCATTCTTTCCTGTCGGGATATTTTTTAGCAATGTCTTTTGATATTGTGCGGGTTTGCGTTCCCAATGAATAGATTTTATCCATAGTGGACAAGATTTCGCGTTTAATGAAATAAATCTCTCGCTCTCTTTTTTCTAAAGGAATCGATTGAAAGTGCTGAAGCAATTTTTTTCGAGAACGGGGAGCCGAGTCATCCATCCAGCGGTTCATGGTTCGAGCGACCTCTGAATTGTTTAACAATGAGAGAATCGCTTCCCGTGTTTTGCGTTCTCGAACTCGAGGAGAGGGGATGCGACTCAATAAATCCACTTGGCCGAAAAAATGAAGACCATCGGCGGGCTTCGAGCCGAGGGGCTGTTTTTTCCTCCATCGTACAAGATGAAGCCGGTTGACTCGCTTCTGAATCCACCGACGAAAAGAGAAACGCATGAGGTTCACTCCTTCTCTAGCATCCCGTAACGTTTATTCTTTTTCGTCATCTTGATGAAATACGCGAGGCGCTGCTTCATAATAGGTGGCTTTTCTCGCGCTCCCTCAATCCATGCCATGCGAATACGCTGATAGGCTTTGGGAAATTTTTGGTAGTGCTTCCATACTTCCGGGTCTTCCTTGAGGGCGGATTCTACGTCCTTGCTTAATTGGGGAGAGGCTTCTTTTTTTCGATGCGCGTGCAACACGCGATCCTTATCCTCGCCTAACGCCTCTAATCCTTCCTTTTTCATGTGCCCCTCGCGAAACAACTTTTCTGCGTGCACGAGGTTTAACTCCGAAACTTTCGAACCTTTTTTTCGAGGTGAAAAACGCTGGCAATAGGATTCCTCGTCCCGGGGCTTGACGACGCTGTCAATCCACCCAAAACATAGGGCTTCGCGGACGGCATCCATGTATTCCACGCGCGGCTTTCCCGAGCCCTTCTTGTAAAAGATGAGAAAAATCTCCTTCTTTTTGGAGTGGTTCTTCTCCAGCCACTCCCGCCACGACGCCCGATCCGGGGCATAAAAGGTCTCTCCGACGGTCACCATGTCCTTCCTAGGGAGGCGCATTTAAAATGCTTTTTTCACCATTTTGAATTAGAGACGCTAGTTGCCCGCTTAGTCTATCGGTTAGGATTCCACCCTGTCACGGTGGAGGGGCGGGTTCGACTCCCGCAGCGGGCGTTTTCGCCTCTAATTTTCAATTAGTCTAGTGGGGGACATCGTCCGATTATAGAATGCAATAACTCTTGCAACTCTCTCTATTTTTCGTTGAAGATCAGTAGCAAGAGTGAAAAATCCTCTCTGTAAGGCCGCTCGCCGGACCAGGCGAAGAGATTCATACTCAATTTGTTTTATTTTGAGCTCAATTTCAAGCACTTCCCTGCGACGATAACCCGGGCGCCCGGGAATTTCGTATGGATACATATTAGCGTGCTGATAGTCTAACTCGACGAGCCTTGCCGCATTCGAAAAAGGAAAACCTAAACGGAGATAACGTAAAAATAGAATTTTTCCACTTTTTTTTTGGAGTGCAAATTTGAGTTCTTCCGATTTACTTTTTTCTATTCGCACTAAAATCTCGCGCTCAATTTTGGAAACCTGGGTTTTTTCTTTTGCAACGATGGATGAAAGATACTGTGCCCGCTGTCGTCCAAAACGGTTTGCGAGGGGTGCTAATCTTTTCCGCGCACTGAAAAGCTCTTTTTTCAAAACGGTCCTTTGCGGTCCAGTAATTGCAGACATGTTTAGTCTTTAGATTGGTGATTGTTATAGTTAACTATTCGTGCCACTATAAAAAGAACCGAATAACCCAGTAGATAGATTCTCGTCCTATTTTTCGGCAACATCTTTATTTCAAAGCGCCCCGCAGCCATTGTTAACAGCATTCAGTCTGTGGTAACTGGTTTATCGCGTGATCTAATTCCAATCACCCTTTTTAACAGGAATTAGGCTCTTTGAGTAAATGAATCGCCTATCCTTCGTTTTGAGGAAAAAAGAATACACTGCCTTTGCCCTCGTGAGCGGATTTGTCTTTCTACTCCTTTACATTTACACGCAAGTCTTGGGGATTGTGGAAAACATTCCCGTCTGGGTGGCAACGGTTCCTTCTTTGCATGCGCTTCTCTTGCTCGTTTTTGCAGCAGTGTTTGGTGTCACGATGGCGTACCAATTATTTTTGTGGCGCTCTCCCAAAATTTGTTCGATTGAAACGCAAGCGAAAGGCAGCACGGCGGGTGGAGCGGGAACACTCGGAATTTTTCTCATCGCTCAATGTCCCGCGTGCGCAAGTTTAGGCGCGCTGTTTCTCCCCTTAAGCGTATTATCTTTTTTGTCCGAATACGCAGTCGTGCTCAATCTCGTGAGCATGGGATTGTTGCTCTACACACTGCACTACTTGGGTGCGTTTGAAAAACAAAAACGATGAATAAAAAACACACTTTTTTTCTTGCAGAGGGTTTGAATTATAAACCCCAAGCGATTGCCTTGGAGTCATAACCCCCAGGTTGAAAGGAGGAGAAATCAGCATGGCGAGAAAGAAAGAAAGTTCAAAAGGAATGGAAATGGATTACGATTGGGAAATGGGCGGCGGAGGAATGGACTGGATGTCAGCCATTATTTCGATTGTCTTACAGGCCCTCGGACTCTGGTTTGTGATTGGGGGATTCGTCACCCAATTCAACGTGACGGGACGAACCTTCGATTGGATGGTCGCGTTATGGTACGTGGTCGGAGTCGCCTTGATCTGGTACGGAAAGAAATGGTCGTGCCACTCGTGCGGCGGAAGCTGCATGATGTAAATTCTCTAGAGACGAGGGGGAAGTATTCCCCTCGTTTCTCACTTTTTTTTTGATTATTGGTTTTCTGGTTTTTTTCTGTATTTTTTTTAAATTTCATTTTTGGTTCATCGATCTTTTATTCTCCAAAAAAAACAACTTCTGAGTGAAAAAACATTCTTCCTTCCACCGTCATCGTCCCTTCATGGAAGGACTATTTTTGTTTGCCGTCATATTCCTCGTGATTGCTGTGGGGTGGCATTGGGGGGTGGGTCTTTCCACGTATGCGGAGACCACGCTTCATTATTCTGATGCAAGCCCGGCCCATAACGCGGTGATTCAGGAAGATGAAACGATTGCATTCTCCATCCGCGCTACTGGGACTACAGGGACGGCAGAATTCATTCTGATGATTGCTCCTGAGGGAGGAGACTTCACTCAGGCCGCGCGCACGCTTTCTTCTATTGGAGAATTGGTCGTAACTCCCAAGAAACTCTCTCCCGGAAATTATCAATGGTTTTTTTTCGTTAAAAATGACACGATTGGGCAGCAACGATCCCGCGCGTACAAACTTACTGTAATGGGAAGTGAAGAGCCTCACATTGAGGAAAACAATCTCGCCGAAAACAATACTTCTTCGGGAAATGAAACGAGTTCCTCTTGTGTAAATGGGGTTGGGGGATTTACTTCTGATTCTCTCGGGGAAAAAACATTCTTCTCGTGGAAACTATTGCCCGGAGAAGCCGTTCCTCTTTCGTTTAACAAGAGTGCGATTCATTCCATTAAAAAAATAACGATTACGGCCATCGATGAACTCTCTCCTGCCGCGCTGGTTATTTCTCAACGCATTGCCACGAACACGTTTCCCACTGTGCTCCATCCCTACCGCTCTCTTATACTCACTCCTATTCCTGCGTGGAAGAATCTTTCCTACCTAGCGGAAATCCAGTTTATCATTCCTGTTTCATGGATAAACGAGCGTGAACTTCTACCCGAAAACGTGGGGGCGTTTGCTTACTACAATGACACGTGGAACTTGCACGCGACCTCGTACGCGGGAGAGTCGGGAGAAAACTATCACTATATTTCTCAAATTCAAAGTAACCCTGATGGAACGCTCCCTCCCGTGGTTCTCGCGGGATGCCCGTTTATTCACTACGGGGGAAAAGCATCGGAAGTTTTCCCGAAGTAATCGAGAAAAAGAATCAATCACAGGACGAATTGCCCGTCTTCAAAGATGAGCGTGTCGTTGAGCCAAATGCGCTTGGCGTGCGGATAAAGATCCACGTGATACCGTTGGTTGATTTCTTTCTGCTTCAAGAACTTTTTCTGGTACGCGCCGTGTTTCATTCCTAGAGAAAGATGAATCCCCGCGATGCGTTCGAACGCGGTGGCTTCGGTGAGACGCTTTTGGGGAGTAATCGCATTGTTTAACCCTAAACCAAATTCTCTCACGGGAATGTTTCCACTCGTGTTTTCGAGTCGCATCATCGCAATTAGGGGTTGAAACTCGGCAGGAAAATCACCCTCTTGCACGAGACCATTCTTGAAATGAACTCGGAAGGGGGTCTCGGCGAAGCGCATCTTGTGATCTTCCCCCGGGTATGCGTACACTTCGACTTCCCCATTCACTTTGGAAATATCCACCGGCTCGGAGAAGATTTCCCCAATCGGATACCCGCCTCCATGATTAGGAGTCTTGGAATAATCCCCATCATTCACGACAGGCTTTTCCATGCGAGAGTCCCACTTCAAGACGCTCCCGCCGTGACACTCGAGTTTGATGTGCGTGGTCTCGGTGAGGAGCTGTCTCAATTTCTCGGCAAGGGGTTGCACGCGCGCGGAATCGTCCTTCAGACTCTGCGCATACGTCTCGAACTCGTTCTCCTTCATGTAGGATAAGCGCATGTGCTCCAGCACCTTGAGTTTTCGATCGTAGAGCTCCAAGCGCCACCGATACACGGAGACGCGAAAGGCGGTGGATTGAACCAAAATCACGAGACTTTTAGGAGGGAGGACCGCGTCAATGGTCTCAATAATCTTCTCGGGGGGTTGCGCATCGTAGTCAATCCAGTGGGCGGAAGGGTGGTCCTTCAGAATAACACGATACGCCTGCGTCACAAGGAGGGAGAGCGGGGACTGGGTGTCGTAAATCACCATGATGGGTTGCTGATTCGAGTGGCCGAATTGATTCGTGATCACATCATGGAGATTCGTTTCTAGAATAGACAAAACACGGGACATACTCTCCACATGGATACATAATCCTATTAAACCTACAATTTTTCTCCCTAAATTCTTAATGCTTTCACCCACCCTTTCGAGGGTGAGTCTTTCCTTTACCTTGCATGCCCGGCGTCGAATGGCAGAATACTCTATTCAGGAGCAGGATGTTCAGGACGCACTAGAAGACCCCTTCGCTATTGCTTTATCCCACTCGGGAAGAAAAATATACCAACGAAAACTCGGCGAGTATGTCCTGCGTGTCATTGTTGAAGAAGAGGCGGGGATAAAAAGGATCATTACCGCGTATAAAGCAAGGAGCTCACGTTATGAACTATGAGTATGACCCTAAACTCGACATTCTTCTCATGAAGATCGGAAAAGAAAAACCCGATTATGGTGAGCAGAAAGGGAATGTGATTACGCACTACTCTAAAGCCGGAAAAGTAGTTGAAATCGAAATCCTGGACGCGAGCAAAGAAGCCACGCACATGATGAAAACTATTCTACGTGCAAAAGCGCTGGCCGATTCGGACTAATTCGTTCCCACAATCGGGGTTTTCGCCCCTAAGGATTGGGATTGTCGGAACATGGGCTTGACGACTGTGATGAGTAAGAGCGCCGCGATGATGAGCACGAGAATCATGTAAAGAGAGCTGAATTCTCCTTGCGCGCGGGTTTCAGTAAGGGGACTGGACATCATATCCTCTTGGTCAAAAACGACTTAATAATGGTTAGGGGAAAAAGAAGAAAAAAAGAGGGAATTGCTCCTACGCGTAACGTAGGGCAATCACACACGCGGTTTGGGAATCGGGAACGTCACACTCGCCCACCCATGAGGAGTCGACGCCGTTGTCTTCCAAATCTTCCGCTAATTCAATTCCGGTGTCGCACAGCACGGAGATTCTCACACGAAGATTAGAAGATCCGTTGTAGCGAATAATGTTATCACTAATTTTCGAGAAGTCGTTTCCGCCATCGTCGAAGTCACCTAAGGATAGGCATACTTGTCCGCGCGTAATCACTTGAGAAGCGGACGCAATGGCTTCGGCGTTCAAGGAGTCTTCTCGCGCAAACGTCACCGTGTTACTCGTGCGGAGCTCGCTGGGTGCGCTTACTTGGCTTCCGACCAAATCGGAGGCGACTTTGTTGGGTTTCTGCCCGCCCAAATTGGGGAGGCTGCCAATAATGTTAAGCAACAACACTAAGATTGCCAACGCCACAACGGCCGCAATCAATAATTGAAACGTGGAAAATGCTTGTCCATTGAAATTCATATTTCACACCACCTGCTTAACCCATTCTTCTCGTCTATAAAAAGGTTGAGTCTACATGCGCCTCCGTTGCGCCTTGCGATGGATACGATGGCTACGAATGACCTTTTGCCGGGTGGCCTCTGCGGCGAATTCTAAAGGAATCGGCACGCCTGCCGTTCGCTCCCGGGCGGCTAATTGTGCCACTCGTCGCTCCGGGAGAGGAGGTTGTGCCACGATGGAGAATCCTTGGTACTTTTTGAGTAAGTCTCTCTCTACCATTAATTCCAAGAGCGTGGCAATGCCTTTTCTCAAATGATCGGGACTAAAAACGGGTTTCACTCGCGTGGTAATAAGCATTTTCTCTCCCGGTTTCACTGTTAATTCAATCTGCCCGAATAAATCCTCCGAACTGAGTCTCTCATTCATTATTGCTTTTTTTATTTCGGGAGAGGTGACAAATGGAATTCCTTTTTCGTGATTGCCGACTACAAACCGGTACTTGATTGTGTTTTCCACACGATCTCGACTCAGAACCAATCTCAACCCGACACTATTTTCTCTCCGCTTCAACCGACGAATCTCATTTTGATTCTTTTTTGCATTCTCAATCACATACGCCCGTGTGTTCTTGACCGCTTCCTCAATTGGAATGTTTTTTCCCAGTGTGCGTTCGCGTTTCAACAATTGTTCTCTTTTCGCGTCCATTACATCGGGGTCGAACTGGATGGTGTATCCCTTGAACTCCTTCTCAAAGACTTTCTCGACTTGAAGTTCCACGAGATTGGCTAAACCCATTCCTGCGAATCGTTTTTCTTGAATCGGATAATATCTCTCGGTGATAATTTCCTTTCTCCGGTGGTCCACCATAAATACCATTCGACCAACGCGAGAGTCTTCCATGGAGAGATTAATCTTGCTTCGGATCGCAGGAGTGGTCACGTGTAATTCTCCGGGGTGACGCGTACCTACTATCAAGTCAACCGTGATAATGCTCATGGTTTCATACGGGTCATCTCGTCCCATGATAAGTCGGATACCATTAGGTCGTTCCTTGGTATCGCGCAAACGTAGGCTCATTCCCTATTCTCCCGTTTCGACTATTTAATGGAATGGAGAATCAGCGCCAGCGACGGCGCATGTGCCTAAATTCTTGGATTATGCGCGAAAAAATTCTCCAAGAATTACTTTTTGAATGACGGAGATGATTCCGAATCACTTGCTTTCGAGTGAGTTCTTTGGCAAGCGCGAGCGGAATTGACTTGTGGGGGTTTCTTCCCCTGCGACGTAACTGTCGTCCACGCTGGAAAGTAAATTTTCCTGAAGTTTGAATGGAATACTCTGGAAAACGTCTAAACAAATCCTTTTCGATGAGCAGTTCAATCAGATTTCCTATTCCTTTCCGACGAAGGTGAATACTTTCTGTTTCGAGAGGAAAACCAAAAGGATAGAATCGAAGCACCTTAATCACTTTTTCCGAATGAAAAACCTCCACTCCCGCTTCGCCTATCTGTCTTCCAATCATTCCCTGGTCTATCTCTTCACGAATTGTGGGGGTCGTGACGAAAGGCTCGTTTTTTTGTCGAAAACCAACAATGAAGTAATAGTACACGCTGCTTCTTTCTTTGAAATCAAACAGCTTTTCGCTGATTCGAATTCCAAGCAAGGGCGGCTTAGTAGGAGATGGCATTCATCAATCACTGTTTTTTTCTTTTTTAATCCGAGACTTTGCGCGTTATTTTATCCTTCTCGCGGGTCGAGGCCTTCTATTTTTTTGAAAATTGCGAATAATGTGTTGCTTAGATAGTCTCAATGCCTCTCGGAGTGGGATCGGTTCTCCCAATTTTCTCCCCCGTGATTCTATTTGTTTTGTGCGTGAAGGGGATACCGTTCCGCTTGTAGTGATGTGAAAATCCGGGAAATGTCTAAAAAGAAACTTTTCTACTCTACGTTCAATAATAGTTCCAGTGCCCTGATTTTCTAATGCCCATTGAAAAGCGGTTTCTTCAGCACTAAAAGGAAAGAAGGCGTATGTGCTAACTTCCCTGCGTGAAAAATCTACATACACTTTAACAGATCCTGTTTTGATTGGTCGACTTCGAATGTCGAGTAGTTGTTCTAATCTTTTTCTCAGGACTGGGGTGGTCACAAATAATGCACCAGGAATTTTGTAACCCGCGAAGCAATCAAACTTAAGTGATCTTGATCGTGGGACTGTAATGAGTTCCACTGCCCCATTTTGAATTACATTATCTAAAACCAAATTAATTCCCAACAGGGGTTTTCGCGCGGGAGTGGACATAGGCACTCCTCCCCTAAATCGTCCCCGCGACGAGTTTTCCAAAGGAGATTAGACAATACTCCGAACACGTGTCGGGGGCATTCGTGGAAAGAAAATTCGTGGTTTGGCACTGCATGTACACGTTTCCCACCGTCGTGGAGGTGACGATCACGAATGGATTATCGGGGTCGTCGTCATTCAGAGTAAACCCTGCCGAGGTTTCCGCATCCAGGGAAATGCACGCCTCATCTAACCCTGCGCGTTGAGCGAATTGGCGCTGGCCGAAGCGCGAGTCTTTTGTAAAATACAACTCTTTCGCCAACACGACTCTCCCATTCGGCGCGTCGGCGGCGCTCTTCCACGAAGAGTAAATCGTGTCTAAACTCACTTTTTCACGCAGTTTGTCAAAGTACGAAATAGCCGAGACGATAATCACGAGAATGGCAAGGGAGATTACCATTGCGATGAGGACGCGGTAGGCTTCGAACGCTTGGCCTTTTTGATTCATTCGGGGAAATTTTCTCATCATCTTCACCATTCCATACTGTTCTTTTTCTTTGCTTTTTTTTCAATTTCTTTCTTCTTCATTTTCTAGTTTTGCTTTCTTTCTTTCTTCACCCAAAGTTTCCTGCAATGAGCGAATTGGAAATAATCACGGTAGCGACGAATAAAATAATGGCAATCGGCAAACTCTTCGCGGCATTCTGCTTCGCCGTAATCGTGTTGTTCTCCTCAATCAGCGTAACGAAGTAGTTCATGACAATGACGAGTTCAATTACGTAAATGGCTACAATCAACAAGAATTCTCCCGGCGTGGCGAGCGTGCTAATCACATCGGCTTTGATGAACGAACCCACATCCCCGCCCCCAAAGCTTCCTACGCCCGGCAAACTACCCAAATTAGGGTCAGCAGTCTGGTTTCCCGCACTCGAAGAGCTGACGCTGACCAGCGTGACGATGACAATGCGCTGCAAGCTCGTCGTAATGCCTAAAACAATCGGTGCAATGTACACGGAAACCGTCTTCATGGTGCCGGTGATTTCCTTAATCAGGATCGTGAGCATCTTACTCACGCGCTCGGCGTTTCCAATTTGTCTCGACAACGAAATGAGCGTGCGCGCCGCAACCCCGACACCTAACTTTACGGAATCGATGACAATTTTCATGGAGCTGTTAATAATTTGCGAAGGATTGTTGCGCAAGCTCCCGTACGCAGGATCAAACACCGCGGTTTCGAGTGGCATGCCGAGCACGGAAATATTATCCACCGTCTTGCCAAACACTTCCTGCGAAACAATGTTGTTGGGTAAAAATTCTTGGACGTGACGCAGGGCATCTTCAATCGGCTTGTTCTCTCCTAAACGAGAGGCGAGCACGTACAAGCTGTCCTTGAATTCAGATTCCATCTGCATGTATTTCTGCTGAATCTTTCGCTTCTCCTTGTAGGATAAATCAATAAACGTCGAAAACGCAAGACTCAAAGAAATGAGCATGCCAAAAACAAAATTGTAGGGAGTGACATCGTTGTCGGCTTGGGCAAAAAACTGGGTGCGCTCATTGGCTACGAGCACCGTCGCCTCTTCGAGCGACAACCCTTGAGAAATCAGCTGGGTCTCCCGCGTCCCATTGGGTTCAAACCAATCTAAGGGCTTGCGATCCGCTTCCAATACACCCTCGAGCGTCTTGTCGGGGGCAATCAAATAAAACGATCCCGGCGCATCCGGCTCGCCTAAACCTAATCCTGCGAAGTGCAAATAGGTACTCGCGAGTCCTCCCACAATCACAATTCCCGCCACCACGACCCAAATACTCATGTAGCCCTTGCCGGAACGCATCATATTCTTGGGAGGTAATCCCGGAAAACCATCCGGAATGTCAGGAGGCGTGTACGTGGGCGGGCGTGACTGAACGAGTTTTCGCCCAAACCAAATCACCATGAGGGGGAGCAGGATATCATACACGAGGAACAACACCCACGTCTGCGCGAGAGGGGAGCCGGAGAACGCGCTCCCGACGGGGAGAATAATAATGAGAATCAGGGGGAGCAGCACTCCCACGTAGAAGAGCGTGTGGCTCGGTTGCGAGAGGTCGCGCGCGTAGTGTGCCATCTTTCCCTGAACGGACTCTAAAACTTCATCCATCGTCTTGTCGAGGAGCTGGTAGC
>CAYHJZ010000002.1:0-6427 GCA_964357115.1 uncultured archaeon
AAATAAAAGAAGAAAAAATAATAGAACACCACGAAGCGAAACGACTCGAAGAAAAACAGCGCGAAGAGAAATGAAAAAAACAGAAACGCGAAAAAAGTAACGAAACTATTTTTTGGGACGAATTACGTTTTCTTTTTTGGCTTGAGCGGCTACGGCTTTAGCAATTTTACGCGCGACGCTACGATCGGAGAGAGCGGGAAGAATATTGGATGCGGAAGGGCGAGGAATCATTTTAGCCAACGTTTGAGCAGCAGCCATATTCATCCCGGGAGTAATGCGGACGGCGCGTGCATCGATGGCGCCGCGAAACACGCCGGGAAAGACGAGGGCATTATTGACTTGGTTAGGAAAGTCCGAGCGACCGGTAGCCATGACGCACGCGCCCGCGGCTAATGCGAGAGCAGGCATGATTTCAGGAGTAGGATTGGCTAGCGCGAAAATAATGGGACGAGGAGACATGAGGGAAATCCATTCCTTTTGCAACGCACCCGCGACGGAAACTCCAATGAAAACATCGGCATCGCGTAACGCATCCGGAAGATGACCCGAAACGTGATGAATGTTGGTGTACGAGAGAAGGTGTTTCTTTTCGGGAGACAAATCTTTGCGAGAAGAATGAATAACTCCTTGGGAGTCGCAGAGAATCACATCGTGAACACGCGGAAACGAAGCCGGGGCGTTTTTTCCCAAGAGCATGTTGGCAATTGAAATACCCGCGGCGCCGGAACCATTAATGCACACGCGCAAATCGGAAAAACGCTTCTTGGCTACTTTAGCCGCGTTGAGGAGACCCGCGTATACTACGGTGGCGGTGCCGTGCTGATCGTCGTGATACACAGGAATGCCCAAATCTTGGAGTGCGGCTTCGACAGCAAAACACTTGGGGGCGGCAATGTCTTCTAAGTTAATCGCGCCAAAAACAGGAGCGATGTTACGAATCGTCTGAATGAGTTCCTTTTCATCCTGCGTGGAAATACAAATGGGGAATGCGTCAATCCCCCCAAATTCTTTGAAGAGGACGCACTTCCCCTCCATGACGGGGATCGCGCCTAACGCGCCCAAGTTTCCTAAGCCGAGGACTTTGCTACCGTCCGAAATGACGGCGAGGGAGTTTTTCTTAATGGTTAAATCAAACGCGCGCGAAGGGTGGCGGGAGACTTCGAGACTCACCTGCGCGATGCCAGGGGTGTAAGCAAGAGAGAGGTCGTGGCGTGAACGGACGGGAACCTTGGATTCGACGCGGAGCTTTCCGCCGAGTTTTTCGTGAAGACGAACCGATTCTTTTCCAAAATCTTTTTTAACAGCCATACGGGATCACGGGGTTAGATTTCCAACAAGTGAAAGATTAAAAACACCCCGTTCGTGATGGAGAAAGGAAAACAGGAATAAAGGATGGTGAAACGGATGCCGGAAGACAAGAACAAGAAGAAAGAAGCTAAGAAAAAAGAAGAAAGCCACCAGTGCGAGTTTTGCTGAAGTGAATTATAAATGACCCCGCGAAGACCACTTATTATTCGACGGGGCGCACTCCCTAAAGGAACGCGCGAAAAAATAGAGAAGCGCGTAAGAATGCAGACGCAAGCAGGGGTGGGACTACGACATCCCATCAACGAAGTCAAAGAAGTGATTCGGTTTGCAGAGGAATTGCAAAAAAAATACCCTTACACGCTAGGCCCAAAAAGAATAGCCGCGGAAGAGAGAAATTATTCATTGCAGCGAAAAATAATGACGCTTCAATTGCTTCTCATGATGGCGAGGAAAGTCCTCCCACCTTCCAAAAATAATGATTTTGGACAAGCGGTCAGAAAACTCTTCTCCCAAATGCATTTTTTCCAATATAATATTAGTGAAGAAGTAGAAATAGAGATTAGAGAGCTACCTGAAAAAGAAAAGAAGGTACTCCAAAGTATCCCTTGGAGAAAGTGGCGAGAAATATTAGAAAAAATAAAAGAATTTGAAGATAGTATACCTAAAGAAAAAAATATGTCTGTTGAACTGCACACCGTTCACCATTCGCTTCGCACCGGGGTATATTTCGTTTTTGCGATGACTGAGTAAAATATTACAATAGACCCATCATCGCCTTCAAATCATCCGAGGGTTGCCACATGGGTTCGAAGGTGACGATGACTTCCACGTGCTCCACATTTGGAATTTTTTTGACGGCTTGCTTAACCGCTTCAATGAGCATGGGACCGTAGGGACACGCAGGAGTGGTGAGGGTCATGGTGACTTTCACAGTTTTCTCCACGACTTGGACACCATATACTAATTCTAACGTAATAATGTCCATGTGCAACTCAGGGTCTTCCACTAATTTGAGCATCTCGCGCACCTGAACTTCCGTTATGAGTGAGGAAGAAGAGGGAGACGCATGCGACTCCGAGGGAGAAGAATGGGAAGGAGAGTGCGGATGATGAGGAGCGGGTTCGGGATTCATGAAGAGGCCTCCGCAGTAAATGAATCAAAACCGGATTGCTCAATCCGATGCGCTAATTCGGCACCGCCCGAGTGAACAATTTTTCCATTCACGAGAACGAACACTTTCGTGGGACGAATGTACTCGAGGATGCGCGGGTAGTGCGTGATGAGGAGAACACCCATGGTGTTTTGCTTGGAAATAGTCGCGATTCCTTCTCCTAAAACTTTCAACGCGTCCACATCCGTTCCAGAGTCGGTTTCGTCGAGAATGGCGATGCGGGGCTCGAGCATGGCGTGTTGGAGAATTTCGCAGCGCTTCTTTTCTCCGCCGGAAAAACCTTCATTCAAATACCGATTCACGAGCTTTTGATCGACTTTCAACAAGGACATCTTTTGCTTTAGCTTCGCAATGAAATCTGCAATCTTAATCGGAGTCGGGAGGCGCGCATTCATCGCCGTGCGAAGAAAATTAGAGACGGTGACGCCGGAGACTTCAGCAGGGTATTGAAAGGAGAGAAATAAGCCCGCGAGGGAACGCTCGTGCGGCTTCATGGCGAGGACGTCTTTTCCCTCGAATGAAATAGAGCCCTTCGTAACAATGTATTTAGGGTGGCCGGCTAAGACAAACGCAAGAGTGGATTTTCCACTCCCATTCGGACCCATGAGAGCGACGATTTCACCGCGATTTAAGTCGAGTGACACCCCGGAGAGGATTTCTTTTTCCCCCACGGAAACGTGGAGGTTTCGAATTTCTAAATCAGGCATGATGAGACCTCGGGTAGTTTTGATAAATGTGAACCGCATTCTGAATCGTGTCTAATGGAAGCATGGCGCACTTGAGGCGAGTGGGACCGAGTTCTAAGCCGAGAAGAGACAGCACTTCGTTGCGCGACATCTTAGAGATTTGTTGAAGGGTTTTGCCTTTAATCTCTTCGGAAAGCAAAGAAGCGGAAGCGGTGGAGATGACGCACAGGGAGCCCGTGAATTTGGCCTCCATAATTTTGCCCGTTTTATCTATTTTCAACTGGAAGGAAACATCATCCCCGCACGAAATATTTTTTTCACGATGAGAAACACTCGCGTGAGAAAGCGTGCCGTGATTTTGAGGGTGTTGATAGTGATCGAGAATGAATTCACGATATAGGCCTTCGCCCGCGAAGTCGCGAGAGGTGGTTTCAGAAGATGCAGCCATAAAAAATCACGCCTTCCTCGAGAAAATAGAATGCGCGCGCTTTACCGAAACGAGTAACGAATCGATTTCCGCCGAAGTAGTGTAAATGCCTACGCTCGCACGCGAAGTTGAGGGAACGCCGAGGAGTTGAGTGAGCGGCATGGCACAATGGTGACCGGCACGGACGGCAATGCCTTGCTCATTGAGCAACGCGGCCACATCGTGGGGGTGGACATTCTTTACAGAAAAGGAAACAACACCCGAACGATGCACAATATCCTGCGGCCCGAAGACGGAAACCCCATCTAAGGACGAAAGACCCTCGTAGGCGCGGCGGAGGAGCTTTTTCTCGTGCGAACGAATCGCATCGCGAGAGTACTTTTGCAAAAAATCCACCGCGGCACCTAAACCAATGGCTTCCGCAATGGGAGGAGTACCAGGTTCGAATTTCCACGGAAGATCATTCCACGTCGCGAAATCAAACGAGACGTCGCGAACCATCTCGCCGCCAAAGACCACGGGTTCTAACGACGAGAGCAGGGACTCTTTTCCGTATAACACGCCAATGCCCGTGGGGCCGTACATTTTATGCGAGGAAAACGCCGCAAAATCGACGTCGAGTTTAGATAAAGAAAGAGGAAGATGACCGACGCTTTGAGCGGCGTCTAAAACAACGAATGCCCCCACTTCGTGTGCACGCGCCACGATTTCTTTCACGGGAGAAATGGAACCGAGGACATTGGAAACGTGCGTAAGGGAAACAATTTTGGTTTTGGAAGTAATAATTTTAGAGAGCGAGGCGAGGGAAAGCTGGCCCGTGGTTTTGGAAAGAGGAATGAAACGCAGGAGCGCGCCTTTTTGTTTAGCGAGCTGCTGCCAGGGAACCAAATTAGAATGGTGCTCGAGTTGCGTGATCACGATTTCGTCGCCCCGTTTAATGATGGGAGAAAGCATGCGGGCGAGTTGATTAATCGAATCCGTTGTGCCGCGAGTAAAAATAATTTCACGAGAAGACACACCCAAAAAAGAAGCGGTTCTTTCTCTCGCGGATTCAAAGTCGCGCGTCGACTCTTCGGCTAACTGGTGAATGCCACGGTGAATGTTGGCGTTGGTGTGCGAGTAGTAATCGTCCATTGCTTGAATCACGGAAAGAGGTTTCTGCGTGGTGGCCGCATTATCCAAGTAGACGAGAGGGTGTTTTCCGATCTTGCGAGAAAGAATAGGAAATTGTTTTCGAATGGCGGTTTCGGGAAACGCTGCAGGGGTCATGCGGATTCCTCCACCATTCCCGCGACGGGGGAAGAATCGAAGGGAACGTCGAGCGCGTGAGAGAGGCGCTGGCGGATAATGGAAAGCGACTCGTTTGAGGGAAAGAGTCCGAGGACGTGTTCGAGGAAGCCTTGAATGTAGAGGGCACGCGCCGCGGATTCGGGAAGGCCACGGGAGGTTAAGTAGAATAGTTTCTCCTTGTCGAGACGACCTACAGTGGCGGCGTGCGCGCATCGAACATCGGCGCCCTCAATTTCCAACGCCGGAACGGGATCGACTTCCGCTTTGGGGGAGAGAAGCAAATAGTCCGCGCGTTGATCACCCAAACCGTCTTTGGCAGCAGGAACCATGTTCAACAAACCGCGATACACACACTTGGAGGAATCGGAGAGAATGCCGCGCGCGACGAGTTTAGAATGAGAAGACGGACCGACATGATAAGCGGCTTGGTGAATGTCGAGGGATTGGGATGCGAGACCGGCGCTCAAGCCGACGTTGTGAGAGGAAGAATGGGAACCGAGGAGATGAGCAGAGACATCGAGACGCGCCGCGGAAGCGCCAGACTCGAGCCAAAACCAATTCACGGAAGAACGATCGGAGACGGTAGCGCGGTATACGGCCAAACGAAAACCAGGGGTGGATTCGGGGGAAAGGGAAAGAATAGAGAGAGACGAATCGGGTTGAGAGGAGACTTCTATCACGGTGGAATGAGCGGGGACGTGAGGAGAGGGGGTGAAGAGGAGCGTGCACGCAGAGTGGGATTCGGAATGAACAAAGATGTGGGTGAACGTGAAAGGAAGAGGAGGAATGGACACGGAAGAGGCGCGCGTGTGAGAGGGAATGAAGACGAAGAGGCCATTTTGGACGTGATTCAAGTGATGCGATTCCAACGCATCGTGAGAGCGGAGTTGGTGGCCGATGCGAGCGAACGCGTCGGGATGAGAATGAGAAGCGGTTTCCCAATCCTGAAAAACAATTCCTGAAGCGTGGGTTTGATTCAAACGAAACGTGGACGCGGAAGGATTCTCCGACGTGGAAAGAAACGCGTGGGCGTCAGGAGAAAGAATGTCGAGACCGTAACGCGACGCGTATTCAGGAGAATGAACGGGCTTTTCGCGAAGCGCGCGAATGAAAGGAGGGAGAGTAGTGGTCATGGGAGAAATTTCCTAATGGTGCTCCATTTCCAACGCGATGAGACGATTGAGTTCCACCGCTTACTCGAGAGGAAGTTCCTTGACGACGTTTTCAACGAAACCTTGAACGAGGAGTTGCATAGCCTGTTCTTCATTGAGGCCGCGGGACATCAAATAAAACAATTGATTGGAATCAATCTTCCCCACCGTCGCTTCGTGAGCGACATCGACTTCGGAGTTCATGATCTTCATGTACGGGAATGTGTTGGAGACGGAAGCATCGTCCATTTGCAAGGCATCGCACTTCACCGAGACGCGCGAATCAATCGCGTGCGGGGCTACTTTTACGTGACCGCGGAAGGTGTTGATGCCCCCATCCTTAGAAATGGATTTGGCTTTGATCACGGAGCTCGTGCGGGGGGCAAGATGGTAC
>CAYHJZ010000002.1:6437-21868 GCA_964357115.1 uncultured archaeon
ATTCGCAGAGGCGACCGCAACGGAAATGTGATCGGCTTTGGCGCCGGCGCCGATGAGAACAGAGCAGGGATAGAGCATGGTGGTGCCGCTCCCCGTTTGGGCGGAAACCCATTCCATGAGCGCATTCTCGCCCACCATGGCACGCTTCGTGTTCAAGTTGTACGTGTTGCGCGACCAGTTCTCCACGGAAGAATAACGCATGCGCGCATTTTTCTTAACGTAAATTTCAACCCCGCCCGCATGCAAGGAGTGCGCCGTGTACTGTGGAGCGGAACAGCCTTCGATGTAATGGCATTCCGCGCCCTCGTCGATAATGATGAGGGTGTGTTCGAATTGTCCACCGCGTTGAGCGTTCATGCGGAAATACGCTTGCAAGGGCATGTCGACTTTGACATCTTTAGGAACGTAAATGAAAGTGCCCCCGCTCCAGACAGCGGCGTGGAGCATGATGAACTTATGATCCGTGACGGGAATGCAGCGCGTCATGAAATATTCTTTGACTAACTCAGGATACTTGTGGACGGCCACATCCATGTCTTCGAAGATGACACCCTTCTTCTGCAAATCGTCGCGAATTTTATGATAGATGACATCGGAATCGTATTGCGCGCCGACACCTGCGAGGTATTGCTGCTCGGCTTTGGGAATACCTAATCGATCAAACGTGGTTTTGATTTCTTGCGGAACATCATCCCACGACGTGCTGTTTTGCTTGGCGTCGGGGCGGGCGTAGTAAATAATTTCATTGAGTTTGAGCGTGGACAAATCGGGGCCCCACGAAGGAAGGGGTGTTTTTTGAAACGCACGAAGTCCGCGGAGACGAATGTCGAGCATCCATGAGGGTTCGTTTTTTTGTTTGGAAATTTCGCGCACGAGTTCTTCCGTGACGCCAGGGGCGGCTTTGTAAGAGTGTCGTTCGGTGTCCGCGTGATCGAAGACATCGCGATCTAACGCGACTAACGTGGAAGTGGTTTCGGTTTTGGAAATGGAGGGAGACGTCATGAGTGCTTCACGCTTCCTGCATTTTGAATGGAGATGCGTTCCTTGTCATGTAAGAAGTGCGTGCACGCGGAACAATGATACTTGACGTAGATTCCGTCAAACATCTCCGTGAATTCATGCGCGAGCTTGTCGAGGAGTTTTCTCCCATCCGAAGTAAGGGTGTACACTTTCTTGTCGCGCTGACCGGTCTCCGAAACGGCAATCAGACCATCGCGTTCGAAGCGACCCAAGAGGGGGTATAGTGTTCCGGGCGTGAGTGGAGAAGAGCGGCCCTTGGAGAGGTATTGAATGAGGGCATAGCCGTGAAGATCGTGCGAGGAGAGAAGCCAGAGAGTTTGGAGCTCAAGCATGCTGACCGTCGATATATCGATAGACATACTATAGTTTGGAGTGGGATGAATATAAAGGAATGGGGACAAACAGCCAATAAAGGCAGAATAGGGAGGCGAAAAGCCTATTGGAGGCAGGCGAGACGTATTGGGGAAGAGGGTAGAATACCTATAAATAGCCTGAAAGGGGAGTGGGAGCATGAAGGAGATCGGGCTCTATATCAATGGAAAGTGGTCACGAGGAAGCGGAAGGAAGACGTTTAAGACCCTCAACCCCGCGACGGGAAACCCGATCGCGGACGTAGTAGCGGGAAACACGAAGGATGCTCAAGAGGCGATTCGAGCGGCGGAAAAAGCCCTCCCTGCGTGGAGCGAAACTCCGGCGCCTCAGCGTGCGGAATATTTGTTTGAGATTTCGCGCCGACTGAAAAAGGACAAAGAAAAATTGGCCAACCATTTGAGTGAGGAAATGGGAAAAGTGATGAAGGAAGCACGAGGAGATGTGCAAGAAGCGATTGACGTGTTTGAATACATGGCAGGGGAAGGGAGGCGATTGTTTGGACACACGACGCCGAGCGAGTTGAGAAATAAAATCGCGTACACGGTGCGACGACCCGTGGGAGTGGTGGGATTAATCACGCCGTGGAATTTTCCCATGGCCATTCCCGCGTGGAAAATAGCTCCTGCACTCGTGTGCGGAAATACGATCGTGTTCAAACCCAGTTCAGATACGCCGCGAACGGCAGCGGAGTTAGTGCAATGCATTCATGACGCAGGAGTTCCAGATGGGATCATCAACATGGTGACGGGAAGCGCAAGTGATGTGGGAAAAGAAATCGTGACGAACAAAAAGATTCGAGGAATATCATTTACTGGAAGTCACACCACGGGAGAATGGATCACGCAACACGCGGGAATTAAGAAAGTGGGATTGGAATTAGGGGGGAAGAATGCCATTATTGTGATGGACGACGCGGATGTGGATTTAGCCGTGGATGGAATTATTTGGGGAGGATTTGGAACGACAGGACAACGATGCACGGCCGCGTCGCGAGTAATTGTACATGAAAAAATAGCCAAAGAACTGGAAGAAAAACTCGTTCAGCGCGCGAGCAAATTACGATTGGGAGACGGAAGAAAGACTACAACAGATGTGGGGCCGTTGATTAATGAGAGGGCCGTGGAAAAGAGTATTTTGTATTCGCAAATAGGAAGAAAGGAAGCCAAGCTCGCGTGCGGGGGAAAAGCACTCGACACAAAGGGGTTTTTCTTCGAGCCCACGGTGTTCACGCACGTCAAATCAAACGCGCGCATCGCACACGAAGAAATATTTGGACCCATTGTGAGTGTGATTCGTGTGAAAAGTTTGAACGAAGCGATTCGCGTGTGCAACGACAGCCAGTATGGATTGAGCAGTAGCATTTACACGAACAATATTGCGAATGCGATGCATGCGATTGCCAAAATAGAAACGGGAATCACGTACGTGAATAGTAGCACGATAGGAGCGGAAGTGCACTTACCCTTTGGGGGAGTAAAAGGAACGGGAAATGGAACACGCGAGGCAGGCATTGAAGGAATTCACGAGTTTTCGGAGACGAAGACGGTGTATATTGATTACTCGGGAAAATTACAGAAAGCACAAGGAATTGAGTGAAGCGAGAACGACCCTTCTTCTAAATCAGGTTGCACGTTTTTATAGTTGAATTACCGGCTTCAGCGTATGAAGGCGAATGTAATTACCCCCCTCCCGGGACCGCGATCGCGAAAAGTGTTAGAGAGCCTCAAGCAAAAAAACGGGGCGTTTAATCTGGATCATGCGTACGTGCACTCGGGAGAAGGAAAGGGAAGCCACTTTCAGGATTTAGACGGGAATACGTTCCTCGACTTCTCAGCGCAGATTGCGAGCAACCCATTGGGATACAATAATCCGATCATGCAGCGCGTGTTACGAAAGCACGGAGAGAAAACCCCCATTAAGTATGGGGGACAGGATTTTGCGACGAGGGAACACGAAGAATTGTTGAGCGAGTTATTGAAAGTTGTTCCCAAGGAAATGAACGCGGCGTTCCTCATTAATTCGGGAGCGGAAGCCAACGAGAATGCACTCAAGATAGCCGTGAGACGAAATCCGAGCGCGAAGTTTGGAATATCATTTCAGAACGGGTGGCACGGGAGAACGAGCGGGGCGCTGTCGCTCACGAACTCAAAGGCCGTGCAAGTGAAGCACTATTTCAAAATCCCCGTGAAACGACTGCCGTATACGGAACAGGCGGCCGACGAATTAGAGAATATGATTCGAAGAGAATGTGATCCGAGTGAAATTGGATTCATTATTATGGAAAGCGTGCAGGGAGAAGGAGGATACATTCCGGCTCCACCTAAGATGGTGAAGGATATTCGAAGCATGACCAAAAAGTACGGAATCCCATTGATTTGTGATGAGGTGCAGAGCGGAATGGGACGAACGGGAAAATGGTGGGCGTATGAACACTATGGGATTGTCCCCGACATTCAAAGCAGTGCGAAGATGCTCCAAGTGGCTGCGACGATAGCGAATCGAAAATGGTTCCCCAAGGAAGGAAGCGCCATTAGTTCAACATGGGGAGGGGGGCAGGTGTTGGATTTAGCCATGGGAGCCGAGATCATTCGAACGATTAAGAAACAAAAACTATTGAAGAATGCCACGCAACGAGGGAACCAGATTCGGAAGCACGTGAATGAGTTTTGCGAGAAAGAAATAGGTGCATTTGACGCCCGAGGAATGGGACTCATGCAGGCATTTGATTTGGCCGACGGAGAAAAGAGAAACGCGGTGCAGCAAGCGTGCTTCAGGAATGGACTCATTGTTTTAGGGTGCGGAGCGCAAGGGATTCGAATATCGCCGTCGCTCAACATTACTTCGGGAGAAGTGGATGAAGGAATGCAAATCATTGAAAAGAGTTTGAAAGAAAGGAAAGGGTGAACCGAATGGCAAAAATGGACTTCAAAACACTGCACGAACTGATTGACTTAGACGGAGTATCGGGAAACGAGGGACCGGTGAGAGAATACATCAAGAAAAAAATAGCCCCGTTTGTGGATAACGTGAGCGTGGATAAGCTGGGCGATTTAATTTGTCACAAAAAAGGAAAAGGACCCAGCCTCATGCTGGCCGCGCACATGGATGAAATTGGACTCATGGTTAAACGCGTGGAGTCGAGCGGGAGAATATACATCAGTGCGCTCGGGGGAATTAACTCGTTGAACATGATCGGACAAACCGTGAAAGTAGTGGGAGACGAGGGCGTGGTGAAAGGAATTATTTCGACGAAAGAAATCAACAACGATTATGATATTACGGAAGTGCCGGACATCAACGCGCTGTTCGTGGACACAGGGTTGACTGCAAAAGAGCTTGAGAAAAAGGGAATTGGAATTGGAGCCTACTTGAGTTTGGAGAGGACCGACCATGAAGTGGGAAATAAGGATTTTATTGCAGGAAAAGCACTGGATGATCGAATTGGGTGCTTTGTACTCATCGAATTAGCCAAACGATTCGCGAAAGGCAAGCAAGACATTTACTTCGTGTTCACGGTACAAGAAGAAGTCGGATTGTACGGGGCGAAAGTGTCTACGTACCAAATCGAACCGGAGATGGCCATCGCCGTAGATGTGAGCAATTCAAACGACATGAATGATGAGCCCACGAAGACGGTGGGAAAAGGACCCGTGCTCACGATGAAAGATGATGAGATGATTGGGAACGCGTGCATTAACCAACATCTTCGGGCTATTGCGCGAAAGGCGAAGATTCCCTTACAATTAGAAGTGAGTAATTTCGGAACGACGGACGCGTTGACGATATCCCTCTCTAAAGGAGGAGTGCCCGCGACGTCATTGGGAGTGTGCATTCGAAACATTCACACGACGCACAGCATTGGAAGTTTGAAGGACATTGAACAGTGTGTGGAGTTGTTGGAAATATTTTTGAACAAGCCACCCGTGCATTGCGTATAACGACTTTTTGAGAAAAAGCCGGGAAAAAGGAAATCGGGTTCCTTGCAGGAACCCCATACAAAATGTTTATTTTAAAAAATATGAAAACGGGTTATCGCTTAGATAACCCTACCTCGGGATCAAGGAACGAAACCCTTGAAGAAAATTATTTTAGAAAAACTAGGCGATATTCAAGAGCTTCTTGAGAGCGGGCTTGTCGAAGCCGATGATGAAGTGACCATTAATTTCGGTGACGGGAACGCCGGATTGGCCGGATTTCATAATCATTTGCTGCGCGGCCTGCGTGTCCTCAGCGACGTTGATTTCTTCGTATTTGATATTGTGTTCTTTCAAAAAATCCTTTTCCATGCGACAATACGCGCACGTGGGAGTGGAATAAATGGTGACTTTGGGGGATGCCATACACAAAACCTCGAGTGGGTGATTAGGGAATTAGTTAGATAGAATGGGGGAGAAATACCATATAAAGCCTATCCCGAATTGGAAAAGAAACTAGGCGGATTCGAGCTCGGAGAGGAGCTTGTTGATGACGGCTTTGAATTCCCCGGCTTCGGCGTCTAAATCGTCCTGCGTCTCATAGGCGTTGCCGATACGCATGTACTTGCACCCAAACAGGAAGGTGGGAACGCTTTGCGCGGGATTCACGGAAGTGTATAATGCGACTTCATCCGCAGGAATACGGGACTCTTTCTCGGGAGTGAACTGGTTGTTGCCCACGTCCAAATCCCAGTGCGAAGCGACAATGGTGCCTTGAGCTAAATACTCATCCACGACCCCGTTAAACGTGGAGTTAATCCAGCGGCAGTGCGGACAAATAGTCGTCGAGTATAAGCGAATGATGGGCTTCCCGTCTTGAGTGCAAATCTCCGCGTTAGGGATGACTTGGAAAGTAGAAATAGACGTGGGAGCGATCGCGGTCGTGTCGCGGGAATCGTATTTGGAAGAAATACACCCGGAAAAAATGAGGAGGGCGAAGAGAGCCAGTAAAAGAAAGGAGAAGCGCATGAGAGGAGAGAAGGAAGAAGAAAATAAAAAGGAGGCGGGAAGATCCCGCGCTCCCTCAACGGAATGAATACACGCGCGACGAGACTAGTTCGTCAGCGACGCGAGCAAGGCATCGAATGTAGCGTAGGGTTGAGCGCCCACGATAACTTGACCTTGCGCGTTGCGCAATCCAATCAAGAAGCTCGGCGTGCCCGTGACTCCGACCGCCTGACCTTCGGACATATTATCCTGAATCTCGGCAGCGTAGGTTTCGGCATCCGCACAGGCGTTGAATTGAGTTGTATTCAAACCCAAATCGGCGCCCCATTGCTTGACATCGGCTTGCGTGTAATTAACCGTTCCCCCCGAAGGGTCGGCAATGTTTTGTTCGTCAAAGACTTTGTCGTGGTATTCCCAAAACTTTCCTTGATCTGCCGCACAACGAGCGGCGTTCGCCGTGTACGCGGCTAAAGGGTGGAAGCTTAAAGGAAAATCCTTGAAGACCAATTGAACCTTACCGGAATCAACGTACTTCTGAACAATGTTGTCTTTGGAGCTGTTGTACCAGGCACGGCAGAAGGGGCACTGGTAGTCCGAGTACTCAATCATGATGACGGGAGCGGAATCGCTACCCAAGACGCCAGCAGCATTATCCATGAGTTCGGCCATTACGGGCACGTTACTCGGAACGAGTTCGCCATCGCCGGAACCGGCGGGAGGCAAGGGGTTACCGTCGCCCACCATCGCGGCACCCGACAAGGATGTTCCGAGAGAATCGGCGGCAGAAGTAATGGAAAAGCTTAGAATCACGGCCGCGAGCAGGATGCTCAACGGAAGCACGTACGCGGAAAAGTCATCCTTTTTAGGCGACGCGTGCGCGTGAGAATGTTCGTGTAAATCAGACATGGTATCAATCCTCCCAGTATTGAAATGAAAATCATTCATGAGTGAATGGTTTTACTCACATACGAAACACGGGTTTAAAATACGACCCAAAAGGGGAGGAAAAGAAAGGGGCGCGACGCGCAGGCTTAAAAGAACGCAAACGGTGGATGGGACATGATGCGCATACCCACGGGAATTACGGGACTAGACGAATTGATTGAAGGGGGATTGCCGGAAGGACGAAGTTTTTTAGTTTCCGGAGCCACGGGAACGGGAAAGAGTATTTTCTCGACGCAATTCATTTACGCGGGAGCGACGATGTACAAGCAGCCGGGCGTGTACGTGACGTTGGACGAACGGCCGAACTTACTTAGAGAAGACATGCTCTCGTTTGGGTGGGACTTGAGACGACTCGAGGATGAAAATTTGATTGAGATTATTGATGGAAGTGTGGCTAAAATTGGAATGCCGAGCGAGGAACAATTCTCGATGCCCACGGGATTCGATTTAGACAAGTTGTTACTTGAGATTATGCGAACGGTACGACGAATGGGAGCGAAGCGGATTGTGATTGACTCGCTGCCCGCGTTGGGATTCAACTACGATAATGTGAACGACGTGAGAAAGGCGATTTTGAAAATGAGTTACATGCTGGAACGCACGGGCGTGACGACGTTGATGGTGAGCGAAGTAAAAGAAAACGACGCGGGAACGTTTTCTCGATTTGGGGTGGAAGAGTTTGTCGTGGACGGGGTGTTCATGCTCCACTACTTAGGGATGGGAGGGCAGAGCAACCGGACGATGCACATTCGAAAACTACGCGCCACGCACCACTCGGAAAACCTGCACCCGATTGAAATCACCCCCCAAGGAATGAGGGTGCTGAGCCGGGAAAGTAGCTTCCAAAACGTGTAAGCCGGCTCATTCGTTTATAATAAGTCAGCTTGGAAAAAACTAGTATGACGACGTACGAAGAACTACGACAGAGCAAAATGCAAAAGCTCCACGCCCTCAAAACAAGAGGAATCAACCCCTTCCCGTACCAGTATATTCGAACCCACACCTCGAAAGAAATTCATGAGAAATTTAACTCGTTGCAAGCCGGAGAAGAGAGCACGGAGAAAGCCAGCGTGTGCGGAAAAATAATGAGCATTCGCGGATTCGGAAAACTCGCATTTTTGGACATCGTAGACGAGAAAGGAAAAATTCAAGTGCAGCTCAAGTCGGGCGTGACGGAAGAGGAAGGATTTGAACTCATGGGAATGCTCGACACGGGAGATTATGGGTTTGCGGAAGGAAAAATTATTCGAACGCAGCGAGGAGAAATTAGTATTCTCGCGGAGAAAATTGGAATTTTGAGTAAAAGTATTGCCCCACTCCCGGACAAGTGGCACGGAGTGTCGGACATTGAAGCGCGATACCGACAACGCTACGTGGACTTGTTCATGAACCCGGAAGTCAAAAACGTGTTCGTGAACCGAGCCAAAATAATGAAAGCCGTGAGAAACGTGTTGGATCGACAAGGGTTTGTGGAAGTCGAAATTCCGACGCTGCAAAACCAATACGGGGGAGCCAACGCACGACCGTTTACGGCTCATTCAAACGCGTTGGATCAAGAATTATACTTGAGTATTTCGCCGGAATTGTACTTGAAACGATTGACGATAGGAAATATGGAGCGCGTGTACACGATTGCGAAGAATTTTCGAAATGAAGATATTGACAAGACGCACAACCCGGAATTCACGATGATGGAATGCTACTGGGCGTACGCGGACTACAATGATATGATGGAGTTGACGGAAGAAATATTTCGAGAAGCCTGCATTGCGGTGCACGACGAGGAACGATTCACCTTCCAAGGAAAAGAAATTGACTTGGGACAGAAATGGGAACGATTACCCATGAAGAAAGCCATCAAAAAATACGGGGACTTGGATGTCGATAGCATGAGCAATGAAGAAATGCTCGCCGTGATTCAAAAAAGCGGAAAGAAAATGGAAAACCCCAAGATTCGCGGATTGATTATTAATGAATTATTTGAAGCCGTGGCGGAACACCACTTGGTGCAGCCGACGCACCTTATGGACCACCCGTTTGAGACGACGCCGCTGTGTAAACAACATCGCGTCGAGGCGGGATTGATTGAACGATTTGAGAGCTTCATCAATGGATGGGAAATGTGCAACGCGTACTCGGAGTTAAACGATCCGATTAAGCAACGCGAGTTATTGGAAGCGCAAGCCCGCGAAGGAAGAGCAGGCGGAGAAGAAATGCCCGTGGATGAGGATTACATTCACGCGATGGAATACGGAATGCCTCCTACAGGTGGACTCGGAATAGGAATCGATCGAATGTGCATGCTCTTGTTGGATCAACCGACCGTACGCGACGTTATTTTCTTCCCGCAGATGAGGAATAAGTAGAGTTATTCTTTGAACGATATTTTATTGAATTCCAAATAAAAATCGTAAAAAAATTTTATGAAAATAACAATGGCTAGCAATAAAATGACAATTGCAATAATTAAATCGCCAACAAAAATATCGCCACCCCATTTTACATCAAAAATCAGCACCCCGAGTAAAGATAAAATAACGGTTAGGGCGGCAAAAGAAACGGATAGATTGAATAGTTTTTTTAGAAGTATCCAAGAATTGTGAAGCAATTTAGCGTTTAAAACACTCTTTCTAAAATAAATAAAAATTGCGAAGGACAAAGTCCCTAAAAAAAATAAATAAAACATTCCCTTAACATTGTCAACTGCTGGAGGGTACACGTCTTTCAAAAGAATTGCAACAACCTTCAACAAGATAGCAAAAACATAACTAAATAGAAAACTAGAAAAAACTAGTGCGAGAGATATGAAAAGTGGCGCGATTATAAAATCCTGATTTGTTTTGAGCTGAATATCGAGTTTTCTCAACTTCTTTGAGTCAATACCATAATCTGTTCTTGTTAAGAGATAAACAACGGCATAGCCCAAAAGTACAACCAAAGCCAGAAGCTGTAAAACAAATTCAGGAATAATTATGCTAGAAATTGAGTCCCACTCAACAACCTGCCTTAGTGACTCAAAATAATCTAATTCCATTCATTCACTTCCAAATCACACTTTGTTATGGGGTCGATGGGATTTGAACCCACGACAACCACGTCTTCAGCGTGGTGCTCTCCCAGGCTGAGCTACGACCCCCGCCGTTTTCGCCCGGCGGCAACGATGGACTAAAGCAGGAGCGAGACTCCTGCAATAGGCCTGCCTGAATAATAGAGAACCACCTAAAAACGGTTATAAAACAACCGTGAGACGCCGTCCAAAACCCGATGACAGCCAAGAGAGTAGGGAAAGTATAAATACGTAGAAACGATTCATTGCAAATGGCGGCACGCAGACTAACCACGAAAAGAAGAACAACAATGAGGGGGCAGCCGAGAAGGGCAACCACCTCAACGACTATGGAGCAGGGAGAATGGACACCCCGCAAGATTGAAGCAGTCAAAGCAGGGATGGAAAGAAGCAGGAATCTAATCGCTAGCGTTGAAAGTAGAACTCGAAGACCATATCGCGGCCCCAGGTATCACGGAATGAGTGCGGTCGAAGTTATGGATGGAGATTTGACCCCTTCAGAAAGAATACGACGCAGAGTATTGGATAATATTGAAGCGCAAAGAAAGATTACACAAAGAGAAATAAAAATGAGAAAACCAGAGGGAATTCAAAATATGCGAAAGGAAGCAACCGAATCATCAAGAAAAATCGATGACCCGGTAGAATTGACCAATAATGAATCGCTGTTACATCGACAAACATTTGGAAAAGTTACGAAAAAACAATATTTAGGAATAGCAAAAACGATTTTTTCGCAAAGCGATTATGAAAGATTCAGAAGAGAATTAAACAAACCAATTAGAGGAGCACCCAACGAGTACTTGAGAGTGAAACTTGCAGGGCTAGGGAGAATCATCCGAGAACGATTGAAAGCCAAGACGCGAAGAAAGAGCTGATGAAGTATAACGAGCAAAAATAAAAAGTAAAAATTATTCAATCCCGCGCAAGGCGACAACCGGGTCCATTTTGGCGGCGCGGCGAGCGGGAATGTAGCCGGAGATCATTCCTACGATCATGGCGAACAAGAGGGAGCCGATGATGAGGCCTACATCAAGCTCCACTTTGAGGGCGAGACCCGTGGTAACCGAGATGGCTCCCACGAGGAAGGCGAGTAAATAACCCACGACCACGCCAAAGAATCCTCCCACTAAACCAATGAACGCGGCTTCGGCGAGAAAGACGCCTAACACGAGGGTGTTCGTCGCGCCGACGGCTTTCATCACGCCAATCTCCGCTGTGCGTTCCAAGACGGACATGATCATCGTGTTCATGATGCCAATGCCCCCCACTAAAAGGGAAATAGAAGCAATGCCGACCAGAACCAGTTGAATGATGCCGAGGAATTGACCAATTTGTTCGAGGAGTTGATCACTCGTCACGACTTCGTAGACTTTCTGATCTTTACCATACACGCTTTCGAAAATGCGTTCAATTTTATCTTTGACAATGCCAATGTCTTCAGGATCATTGGTTTTCACTAACAAGAAAATAGGATCGGTTTCCTCGAAGAGTTGACTGTAACCGCGCTTGGAAATGAAGATGGTGTTGTTCGTATTCGGACCGCCACCAAAGGATTGAGCGGATTGTTGCGTAATGCCAATGACTTTGAACGATTTTCCTTCAATGTCAATTTTACTTCCTACACGAACTTCGGTTTCAAACGTGTCTTTGGCTAAACTATACCCAATGAATGCGGAAAAAACATCGCGGTTTTCTAACCCGCGACCCTCGGCGACTTCCACAAAACCGGTGTCGGCAAACGCATCCGACTCTTCCGGAGTCGTTGCAATTACCACACCTGAAACAGTTTCGCGACCGTACTCAATACTCACGGGCGCGGTGACAGGAGCTAAGACGACTTCGACTTGAGAAATGGCTTTGATCTTGTTAATCGTGGACTCAGAAAGCGTTTTGATGTTGGTGGAAGAACCCGAGGCTTGAGTAAATTCGCCGGAGAGACCAACAAACAGCGTGTTGCTGCCGAGTTGTTCAAACTGTTCGCGCGCGGCATTATTCAAACCGGAACCTAACGAGAACAGGGTGACAATTGCCGCAATGCCGATGATGACGCCCAGCAAGGTCAAGTAAGAACGAAGACCTTGGTGCGTGAGGTTGCGAATCGCAAACGCAGGAACCTCAGAGAGGGGATTCATGGAAGATAATTCCCCCTAGGCTCCATTCATCTTCTTGGGCTTGCGCATGCGAAACCACCAGTAACCGCCCGCAATCAAAATGAGAATGATAATCCAGAACGGAAAACCATCATCGCCATTCGCGGAGGGAACTTCGGCGGGAGAGTAGACGTGGACCATGACGTCGCGGACGAGTTCCTTTTCGTCGCCGAACTCATTCTTGTAGAGAATGGTGGTGCGAATGGGGTAATCGCCGGGCTGAATCATGGAGGAAACAATGCCATCTAGAATAAGCGTGTCGAAGTCGTCGGATTCAATCGTGCCAATGAAGAAAGAAGAATTGGACAACGAAAAGAAGTCGGCTTCCAAAGAGGCTTGAACAAACTTGGCGGGACCTAAGCCGTTGTTGAACAAGTCAATCGTGATGCGCGCCGCTTTTCCGGGAGTCAATAAAGGTTCGACATCGGAAACTAACAAATTCAAGGAAGGGTCGCCCGAGACTTTGAGACCTAAGTAATCCGTCGTCGTGTATTGGGTTTGATTCTCATCGTAGAAATCAATGGTGATGGGAACAAAGTAAGGCTTGGAGGTCGCGGAAGGGTTCACGAGGATAGGCATCATGATGGTGGCCGTGTCACCGGGACCAAGATTCGCAAGGTATTGCGCGGAAGCACCCAGGGGAACAATGTCGCGCTCCACTACGGCGCCGCCCGCGGTGACGGTGCGGTCTTCCTTAATGGAAATCAACAAATTCGTTGCGGGAGACGTACCGGTGTTTTTCAACATCAACGAAAGTGTAGTAGTAGCCCCCACGCTCACTTCAGAGGGAGTGGCACTAATAATGGAAAGAACGGGTTTGCGAGAAAAGATTTGAATGGGAACATCCAAGACATCACCCGCAGAAGAACCGGAAGACGTGAACAAACGAAGGGTGTACGAACCATCTAACGCGGAAGGGTCGACGCGGATTTGATACTTGACTTGAATCGTGGCAAAGGGAGGAATGACGCCGAGGGAACGAACCAACGAGTCGGTGGGTTCGATCGAAAAAGGGAAGGAGGTGTCAAAGGAGTCCTCGCCGAGCTGAAGAGTAAAAATAGCATCGTCGATGGGAAGGGAAGTGTTGTTGAGGACATACGCGTAGAGCGTGAACGTGGAACCGGGAATCACGGGGGAAGGTTCTACGTTGTAGGAGGTGACCGTGGGGACCTGGGCGTGAACGGTGGCCGCGAGGGCGAGTACCGCGAATAGGAATAGAATATAGTGTTTCATTTGTAATCCTCCTTGGCTCGAGAGCGTGTTTTCTTGATGGCGTGACTAGACTGAATGAGACCATCTTTAATAACGATCATGCGCTGCGCGCGCTCGGCGACGTAACGTTCGTGCGTAACGACGAGGACGGTTTTACCTTTCTTTTGATGCAAGTCATCCAAGAGTTGGAGAATGGTGGCACCCGAGACGGAATCGAGATTACCCGTGGGTTCGTCGGCGACAATAATATCGGGGTTTGTGGCGAGGGCGCGCGCGATGGCGACACGTTGACGCTGGCCGCCGGAGAGTTGATTGGGCTTGTGATCGAGACGATCACCCAAACCTACATCAGAAAGCATTTTGGAAGCACGGGACGTGCGTTCGTTGAGCGGAACGCCTTGAAACCACAAGGGAAGCATGACGTTTTCTAACGCGGTCATGCGGTTGATCAAGTTGAACGTTTGAAAGACAAAACCAATCGTGTTACCGCGAACGAGAGCCAGCGCGTTATCATCCATTTGAGAAACTTTTTTTCCATTAATCAAAATGTCTCCCGAGGAAGGGCGTAAGAGGCCGGAGAGAACATCCAAGAGGGTGGTTTTTCCGGAACCCGAGGGACCGGTGATGGAGACGTATTCGCCTTTTTTGATTTGAACATCGACGCCTTTCAAAACCGAAACAGGAACTTCGCCGAGCTCATACACCTTCGTGACATTTCGAGCTTCAATCACAATAGCAAGGGAAGAAGGCATAGAGTTCACACTATGATCGGGTAACCGATATTATAAACAAATGGGGGTTGCTCGCCCAAAAAAAGAAAAAATTATTTTTGGGGAATGATGAGCAACGCTAAAATGTACGCGAGGAGACCGACACCGTAGAAGAGGGTGATGATGACCCAACCCAAACGAACGACAGTGGGGTCGATGTCTAAGTATTCAGCGATACCGCCGCAAACGCCGGCGATCATTTTATTCTTGGTTGAACGATACAGTTTTTTGGAAACCATAGAATGAAGAGATTGAAAAGAGTTTAAAAAAGCGTGTAAAAACACGGGAAAAAACTCTCGCTTGAAAAGCGAGCTCGGGATCGAGGAACGAAACCCTCGCCGCACGAAAACGGGGAACGAAACCCTCGGGGAACGAGGCCAGTGGGATTTGAACCCACGACACGCGGATTAAAAGTCCGCTGCTCTACCAGGCTGAGCTATGGCCCCTGGTACACGAAAATCCCCAAATAACGGTTATAAAGCAACCTTTTGAAACACGCGAGAAACCGGCTTCTTTTTAGGAAAATAGGGGAAAAGAAATGGTAAGGAGTTGGGTACGATGGCATTGTTTGAAACGATCGGAATAGCGATTTTAGCACTAATTGTGGTGGCACTGAGCCTGAGGCTGATTCAACAGTATGAAACCGCGATTGTTTTCCGATTAGGAAAAATGCACCGAACGCTGCCACCGGGACTCAACTTTATCATACCTGTAATTGACCGGAGTGTGACGGTGGACATGCGCGTGCTGACCATCGATATTCCACGACAGCAAGCGATTACGAAAGACAACGTACCGGTATCGATTAATGGAGTCGTGTACTTCAAAGTGAGTGACGCGAGCAAGGCGATCATCAACGTGCAAAACTACGTGTATGCAATTTCTCAGTATGCGCAAACCGCATTGCGCGACGTCGTCGGAGGAATGACGCTCGATGAAGTGTTCCCGTCGTCACTTAATTAGGCGATTG
>CAYHJZ010000003.1:0-20286 GCA_964357115.1 uncultured archaeon
CGTACTCCTCATTATTGGAGCGTTGGCCTTTGGATACTTCTACAAGACGGGGAAAATTCCCCCCGTGAAAGAGTGGAAGAGTCGCCTCTTGCCTGAATCCAAGAGCCCAACGCTTGCAACGCCGAGAAAAATAACCCTGCCCAAAATCTCCCCCGATCGCCTCGCATCTAAAATTATTGGCAGGAGAAACACGACCTCCAATACCAGCGGGTTAGGAAAAATAGGGAACTTTCCGAAGAAAGAAAATTCGTACAACGCGCCTAAGAAAAAGAAAGTATGGGGAGATATTTAGCGACGAAACCAAAAATAAATAAAATAAAGATAAAGGCTACAATCGAAAAGTAAAATTAGAACACGGGAAGAAAAAATAAATAACAAAAAAATAGAGTAAATTGAAGGACGCCGCTGGTTCGTTTTTAGCGAACCATCACGGCTTTCTTTCCTAATTCTTCTTCAATACGAAGCAAGCGATTGTATTTCGCCACGCGCTCCGAGCGAGACAAGGAACCCGCCTTCAAGTAGTGCGCATTCGTTCCCACGGCTAAATCCGAAATAAAATCATCCTCGGTGTCACCGGCACGATCCGAAATTACAATCGTCCAACCCGCATTATGGGCTAATGCAATCGACTCCAGCGACTCGGTGAGCGTACCCACCTGATTAGGCTTGACATTCAACCCGTTGCACGCTTTCAAGTCGAGCACGCGTTTAATACGCGAAGGATTGGAAACGAGCAAGTCGTCCCCCACAATGGGGTGCGTGGTTCCGATGCGGGAGACAATGCCCTGGAAGCCCGGCAAATCGTCCTCGGCGAAAGGATCCTCAATAATCGAAATGGGATACTGATCCACGAGGTTGGCGTAATAATTCACCAACTGTCGATGCGTGAGGGGTTTTCCGTCTAAGACATACGCGCCCTTCTTTCGAATGTGACTCGCGGCGGCCGTGAGACCAATCTTGATCTGCTTCTCGACGCCTCGCTCTTTAGCCACTTCCATCAACACGTCCAACGCCACTCGCACATCGGCTTCGGGAATGGCAAAACCGCCACCCTCGCCCACATTCGCGGCGCGTGCATCGTACTTTTTCACGATCGCCTGACGGAGCGATTGATAAAATTCACTCGAAAGTTGCAGCGCGGCGCTCACATTCTTGGCTTTGGCGAATTCAATGGAGAACTCTTGAAAGGGCAACTCATTCCCCGCATGCTTGCCGCCGCTCAACACATTGATTAATGGAAACGGCAACGAGACACTCTTGGAGGTCTTGTGCTTCGAGAGCGCGTGCAAATGTTCATAGAGCGGAATGTCCTGCACCATCGCGCCTAAACGTGCCACCGCCATGGAGGTAGCAATCAATGCATTCGCTCCCAGCTTGGTTTTCGTGGGCGTACCATCTAACTCGATGAGCGCGCGATCCACTTCCTCTTGAGCGACGGCGCTCATGCCCTTAATCTCACTACTCATCGCCCCGTTCACCGAACGAATGGCTTTAGAAACACCCATTCCGTGAAACGCGGCTTCTTCGTCGCGTAAATCATGGGCTTCAAAACGACCCTTGCTCACTCCCGCAGGAGCGGCGGCGCGTGCTACAAAACTACCCGAAACCGCCTCGGCTTCGAGCGTGGGAATACCCCGCGAGTCTAAAATCATGCGCGCGGACACTTTATCAATCGCAAACGGGCTTTTCATTGCAAATCACACCATTTTACCAAAACTGCACACGTAATACATCCGAAGGTTTAAGATGGGTATCGGCAACGACGGATTTACTTCACTAATGCTGAAAAATCGTTCCCAGCATCGTCTTTTTTTCGTTGAATAACGACTTTTTTTAATGTGGGGATGCCGTTTCCCCCAAACAGGGCTTCGGTGAGCACGACGCTTACCCAGGAGTCCAGGCGAGAATAATCGGGGACGTGAACCTTGCCTTCCAAAAATGGACGCAACGAGGAGAGGGAACGCGCGCCATACCAGACTCCCCCTACTTTATCCTCCGCCGGGCTCCCACGGGTCGAAAGGGCGGCTTCGATAAAAATCATGTTCACATTCGAGAAGCGCCGCGTGTAAAACCCGTCAAACCAATAATCATGACCCACCACCACCACTTGAGAAGGGCGAAGGGAATGGGATTCGAGGTACTGCGACAAATACACTTGCCGAGCAAACTCATCTAAGCATTCCTCATTCCCTTGGCAGCGATCCTCGTACCGCTTTCGGTCTACAGGGTCTTTGCTGTCGAGATACGCGGGCGTCACACTCCACACGTGTTTCTTTGGAAAAAAATCAGTGAGACCCGCCGCCGAGAGTTTTTGGTGAGCCACGTCTTCCGTGTATCCGGTTGCCACGAAGTACTCCATTTGGTGGGACGTCGCGTAGTCGCGCATCTCGGAGAGCCACGCACGAATATCCTCTGAAGACGGGGGATTTTTTTCGTGGGGAGAAGGAATGAGCACGTGCTCGAGAACAAAAACAATCGCCTTCACAGGAAGAACGGGGTGCGTTGGAGAAACAACGGTCGTCATGTCAGTAGAAACGGGCAACCTACTTAAAAGGAATAAAGGAAAAGGAACGAAAAGCACGTTCCAACCATCGGTTTAAAACACCGTTTCACGATAATAAGTTACTATGACGAAGGCTGTGAAAACCGTGATGGCAACCTCGCCCAAGTGCGCCGTGTGTGGAAAAAAAGCCACCGGTGAAAGCAACCTCAAACTCCCCGCGTGCGAGACGCACATGGACCTCCCCACGCAAACGCCAATTTGCCCCAACTGCGACGCGCGAATGAAACTCATGAACGGAAAAAACGGTGGATTCTGGCGCTGCGGAGACTTCCCCAATTGCTTCGGAACCCGCAACCTGGCCGACCCGAACGAAGAACAAGATATTCTCTAATTTTAAAAAAAGAAAAAAAAATATACTACTCAAAAATCTATTTTTTAGAAGCCCCAGTCTCATTCATTTTCATCTCTTCTCCCGCCTCGACTTCGTCCGACGCGATTCCATCGGGAGTCGAATCATCGGTCTCGCGACTTGACCCGCGCTCTTTTTCTTCCAACGTGGATTTGGTTTCTTTCGAACGCAAGGGATTAGAAATTCGATCAAGAGGATTGGGGATAGTAGAGAGGGCTTGGCGCAACCGCTCACTGCGCGAGGGCTTTTTTTCATCCAATGATCGTTGAAGTGCGTGCAAGGGTTTCTCTAACACCGCGTGCCAATGAAAAAATTTGGAAATATTCGCTGCGTCCACGAAAAAAGTAGAAATATCCAAGAGATTTCCCGCGTGCTTCTCTTTCAATTCACGGGAAAACTTCCCATACTCCGAAAAATTGGCGTGAACCGACTCAAGAAGAATGGAGTGCATGTTCGCCCCTTCTCCCTCGGCGGCAAACAAAACACTTGAGGAGTCGTTCGCCCATTGCACAATCTTCTTCGCCGCGGAAGGGGATGTGGGTTTCACTGTCGTCACCGCCCAAAAGTGCAACCCCATTTTAGAAAGATTGGGAAGAATGACAAAGCGATCAATGAATTTCTCACTCATCAAACGAGAACGCAGGCGCGTAATCGTAGGTTGAGACGTTTTGAGTCGCGACGCCAACTCGCGATCGGAGAGACGCGCATTCTTCGCCAACGCCAACACCACTTCTCGTTCGCGCGCGGTAAATGCGGTCTTCATGAGAAGCATTCATGTTCCTGAAAGATAAAAACACGTTCGTTTGCATTGCGACGAAAGGCTATTCGACTCTAAAAATAATACAAAAAAATGAACGTGTACTAACGTAAAAAAATGTTTTAGAGAGAAAAGTGAATACATGATGCATGACTGCGGCGGAAAGGTTTTGACAACCTTTTATACGCGAAAACCTAAGGAAAGAGTTAGAGGTGGTTGCTAAGATCGGATGTAGGACTCAACCCAATAGGTTGGGAGAAAGGCTCACCCCGGCTCGAACGGGTTCCGAAAACTCCCAGCCACCTTTTCTACTAAATAAAATAGCGCGCGCCCATGCGCAAGTAAAATCCATAGTAAATACATCTCCTCGTCTCCTCCCGGGGGTGGCAACGCCCCCGGACATTTTATCTTTTATGTAGCGAAGCGATTCGTATGTATCAACAGGAATTCCTTATTTTTTTCTATAAATAGAATCATGATGATCAAAACCTTCAAACAGAATAAACTGGGTTGATTTATTGTAGTGAAAAATGTAGCTATTCCTATTTCAACATGGAAAGATAGCGCTTAACCTGCGGTAAGCAGCGAGGACAAAAATACTCAAGGTATCTCCGCTCAAGCAGAGGCGCCAATCCCGCATCTTGCGTGAGTGTATCTCCTATTTTCATCCACCCGTCCGTTGGATTGGAAATGCCCACAATTTCATAGAGCAAACAACGGTGATCCGTGCAGTGAGGACCTAACTCTTGAACAAACCCATTGTCTCCCACCCAAGAAGTCGGTTTCAAATACGTCCCCGAAACGGCCACGTGAGCGACTTCGTGCAGAGCAATAGCCAATACGCGCTCTAAATATTCCTCATTTGAAATCGTGCGCACGGTAAGGGGTTCTGAATCCATTCCTTTCAATCGACGCGTGCACACTACAAAAAGAGGCTTTTTTTGATCATGAACATCTTTGCTCACGTCCATCATACAGTACCCAAAGACCCACGAATCGGGATTTTCGTTGGCATACACATCCCGTGAAGTGATTACCAGAGAAAAATGATCACCGATTACACGCACATGATCCTCTTTCGGTTTCCGAATTGAACCTGTGAAAGAAGGAGACGAACGATACACCTCATTCAGGTTAATTTCGCGAACCGCGGATTTAACCCCAAAGGCAGCTAATTTTTGCTGAACAAAAAGAGCCTCTTCGAGAGCACCCTCGTGGGAGATGGAAAGCATCACTCTACTCATTTCCAGATAGTTTATATTTCAATAGAAAAAATGAGCGATTGCATCGCTTAAGGGATTACCCAATGGCGGCTTCCTTTCCGCAGGCATTAAAACGCTTTTCTAGCCTATTCGTACGCTACCTATCGCATAACCAATATACCATGATTACCGAATTGAAGCAAAAGTACCCCGAAAAAGAGGTCTACGCCTCGCTCCATCCCCTCTTAGGAGGATTCTTCAAGCACCGCTTCAACGGCTTCACCGAGCCTCAACTTTATTCGATTGTATCCATTCACCGGAGACAAAGCATTCTTGTCTCCGCTCCCACGGGAACAGGAAAAACACTCTCAGCATTTGCCGCGGTGCTCAGCGAACTCATGCACCTCTCCGATGCGGGAAAGCTCGAAGACAAAGTGTATTGTGTCTACGTCTCCCCGCTCCGCGCCTTATCCAACGACATTGAGAAAAACCTCAACACTCCGCTGGAAGAATTGCAAAGCGCGGCTAAAAAAATAGGAAAAGAATTCAACATTCGCGTGGGAGTACGAACCGGGGACACGCCCACCGCCGAACGACAAAAGATGCTGAAGAAACCGCCCCACATTCTCATTACTACGCCCGAAACACTGGCCATCATGCTCACCGCGCCCAAATTTTCTCAAAGCATGAGCGAAGCCCAATGGATTGTCGTGGATGAAATTCACTCTCTCGCGAGTGGGAAGCGAGGAACACTCTTATCGCTCAGCATGGAGACGCTGCAACGCATTGCCCCCGCGATCACGCGAATTGGGTTAAGTGCCACCGTCGCACCGATTGAGGAAGTCGCCAAATATTTGGTGGGAAATCAAGACGGAACTCCGCGCGACTGCTTGATGGTGGATATTTCTCACATCAAAAAAATGGATTTGAAAGTTATTTCCCCGCTGCCCGACCTCATCAACACGACTCAGAAGAAAATGGACGAAGCCGTGTATGAGACTCTTGACGAGTTGATTGGAGCGCACCGCACGACACTCGTCTTTACCAACACGCGCGCCGCAACCGAACGCGTAGTGCACCACCTCAAGGAAAAATTCCCTTCCAAATACGAAGGACTCATTGGGGCGCACCATTCTTCCTTATCGCGAGAACACCGACTGGAAGTCGAAAACCGATTGAAGAAAGGCGAACTCAAAGTGTGTGTGAGCTCTACGTCGTTGGAATTGGGAATTGACATTGGGTATATTGATCTCGTCATTCTTCTTGGAAGTCCCAAAGGAGTGGCGCGAGCGCTCCAACGTATCGGACGAGCGGGACACAAGCTCCACGACACTGTCAAGGGACGCATTGTCGTGTTAGACCGAGACGACTTAGTCGAGTGTGGCGTGCTACTCAAAAATGCCATTGAGAAAAAAATTGATCGCGTGTACATTCCTCAAAATTGCTTAGATGTAGTTTCACAACACATCTTTGGAATGGTCGTGAATGAACCCCGACAAGTGGAAGACGTGTACGCGGAGATCACGCAAGCGTATCCCTACCAATCCCTCTCGCGGAGTGACTTTCAGAGCGTACTCGACTACCTCTCTGGCGTGTATGCGGGATTGGAAGTCCGACACGTGTACGCCAAAATTTGGATTGACGAAAAAACAGGAACGATGGGCAAGCGAGGAAAAATGGCGCGCATGCTGTACATGACCAACGTAGGAACGATTCCAGACGAAGCCAAAATTAAAGTAAAAATTGGAGAGCACGTCGTGGGAACATTCGACGAAGCCTTCATGGACCGACTCAAGAAAGGAGACACCTTCGTGTTAGGAGGAAACACGCTCGAATTTCAGTTTGCGAGGGGAATGACGGCGCAAGCCAAAGGAGCGATAGGGAAAATCCCCACCGTTCCCTCGTGGGTTTCGGAAATGCTCCCCTTGTCGTATGATTTGGCGCTCGAAATCCAACTCTTTCGAAAACACGTTTTTGAAAAATTCGAAGCCAAAAAATCAAAAAAAGAAACTATGGCATTCATTGATGAATACTTATACGTGGACAAGAACGCGAGTAATGCGATTTATGAGTATTTTTGGCAGCAATACTCCTTCGCCACCATCCCGAGAAAAGGAACCATCCTCGTGGAAAACGTGAAAGCCGAAGACCTCACTTACTTTGTCTTCCACACCCTCTACGGGAGACGCGTGAACGACTCGCTATCGCGCGCCTACGCGTACGCGCTCGGGCGAACCCTCCACAAGGATGTGGACATTCTCCTCGGCGACAACGGGTTTGCTATGCGATTCAGTGGAAAAACCTCTCCGGAGAAACTCATTAGTTTAGTTTACTCGTGGGAGCTCCCCAAAATTATGGAAGTCGCACTCAAAAATTCGGAAGTGTTGCGTCGACGCTTCCGACACTGTGCGACGCGCGCGCTCATGATTCTGCGCACGTACATGGGAAGAACCAAATCCGTGGGAAGACAACAAATGTCGTCTCGACTCTTACTCTCCGCGGTCATGCGTATGGACGAAAACTTCCCCATCTTGAGAGAGGCACGCCGAGAAGTGATGCAAGACCTCATGGACGTTCCCCACGCGCAAGAAATCGTCAAAGACATCGAACAAGGAATGATCAAGATGCAAATCATGCCCCTCGATACGTTCTCGCCATTCGCCTTCAACCTCATCGCGCAAGGACACTACGACGTGATTCGCCTCGAAGACCGGCTCACGTTTATCAAGCGCATGCACGAGAAGGTCATGCAGCATGTTGCCCCTTAACGAGAAAAAACACTCCCTTGATGTGGAAATTGCCCCCGGAATGTACGCGAGTGGATTCGCACTCTATATTCCTGCCGACGACACCCTCATTTTTTCGGACGTGCAACTCGGACTCGAGGAACACTTCAACAACCAAGGGGTCATGGTCCCTCGATTCAACTTCAAAGAAGTCAAAAAACACCTCCACGAATTATTCAAAACCCACTCTCACGTCAAAAAAATCATTCTGAATGGGGATATTAAACACGGTTTTGGGAAAGCCAACAACCAAGAATGGAGAGAAGTCATCGAACTCTTAGAATTATTATCCGAACACACGGAGAAAATAATTATTGTGAAAGGGAATCATGACATTGCGATTGAACCGATTGCGCGATTTGCTAAAATAGAAATCAACGTGAATGGCGTGTTTCTAGAAAAAAGTGCCACGTTTGTGTGCCACGGACACGAAATTCCGGCAAAAAAATTCATCGAAAAAAGCAGTACTATTGTGATTGGACATGATCACCCGGCCGTGACACTCACGGATGGAGTCACGAAACAAAAATTCAAGTGCTTTTTAGTCGGAAATTGGATGAAACACCGACTCATCGTATTGCCCTCGTATAATTTTGCCTCTCCTGGAACGGATCCGCGGACGGGAAATTTATCCCCCTTCTTAGGAAGTCGCGTCACGCGCTTCCGAGCGTGGCTCGTGGAAGAAGGAAACGTGTACGACTTTGGCATACTTGACGAACTCGAATGAAAGCGAAAGAAGAAATGAAAAAAAATAGAGAAGAAGCGCCAACGAAGGAAAAAAACCCTCATTAGGGCAGAAGGCGAGGAATTCCCTTCTCGAAAGGAAACTCTTTTCCGCACGACTCACACGCCAGCACGTGCTTTTTTTCCAAAAAAACAAGCGCACCGTAATCCAGGGGACACACGACGACGCGCTGCAGCGTCGAGGAAAGAGGAGAAGGGGGAGCACTCATACTAGGAAAAGAGTTGAAATCCTTTAATAAACCCTACAAACCTCATTCGTAGAATGACGATTTTTAAAACCCGAATCGGGGAAAAAGAAATTATCCTCATCGGGACGGCGCACATCTCCAAAGCCTCGATGGTACTCGTGGAAAAAACCATTGAGGAAGAAAACCCGGACGTGATTGGGGTGGAATTGGATGAGCTGCGACTCCAACAACTTATCCACGGACAAAAATGGGAAAACACGAATGTGTTGCAACTCATTCAATCCGGTCAAGCGGGCCTCGTGTTGTTGAATTTATTTTTATCCAACATGCAAAAACAACTCGGAGAAAAAGTAGGCGTTAAACCCGGAGACGAGATGCGTGTCGCGGTGGATAAGGCCAAGGAGAAGAAGAAACCCCTCCTCCTCATGGATCGTAGCTTGCAAATTACCATGAAGCGCGCGATGGCGCGCATTGGATTATGGGAGAAACTCAAACTCGGAGGAAGCCTCGCTGTGGGACTCTTTGGAGGAAATGAGGAAAAAATCGATGAGAAAAAAATAGAAGCCCTCAAAGAAACTGATTTAGTAACACAACTGATGCACGAGCTGAGCAAAGAGTATCCCCAACTCAAAAAAACACTGGTGGATGAACGCGACGCCTACATCGCGCACGCGCTCATTCAAAGCCCGGGAAAAAAAATCGTAGGCGTCGTGGGAATGGGACACGTGAAGGGAATTCTCGCCCACCTCGAGGAACATGCGCTCGGAAAAACGGGAGGGTTGCCCCCGATGGAAGAACTCACGCTCATCCCTGCAGGAAAAAAAAATCACCTTCTCGAATGGGGAATCCCCCTCGTGTTCGTCGCCGTGTTGGTGTGGATTTTTCTTGAGAAAGGAATTGAATTATCACTGAACTTTATCGCATTCTGGGTCATTGGACATGGAGTGTTGGCGGGCATTGGCGCCCTCCTCGGCGGCGCACGATGGAAGACCGTGTTAGGAGTATTTGCTACCGCCTGGTTAGCGGCTCTTCACCCCCTCGTCGCGGCCGGATGGATCGCCGCCGCGATGGAAACCAAAACGAATAGTCCCGCCATGAAAGACTTCACCAACTTGAATCAGCTGAACAGTGTGAGCGATTTTAGAAAAAACCGCGTGACGCAAATATTGCTCATCACCGTGCTCACGAACATGGGGAGCATGCTCGCCACGCTCTTAGTCATTCCGTATTTGATTAACGTGATTGTGTAAAAAAAGAAATTTTTTTGTTGTGATTAGTATGGGGTTCCTGAAAGGGACCCGATTTCATTTTTCCCGGGTTTTTAGAAACCAAGCAAACCGTTGTTTGCTGGCATCATAAACTCGGTTTATGATGAAAGCCGAACTATTCAACGCGATATGCAAAGGATAATTCATTGTACTCGCGCGTGTCATACGCCGTGATTCCATTTTCGTGCCACAAGACGAATTCTTTAATTCCCACATCCAATGCGAGCTTGGAACAAATGGTGCAATACGGTTTTCCCGCAAAAACCATTTCTCCGTGCTTCTTTCGAATGTAATACAACGACGACCCGTGCAACAACTTAGGGTTTAGCGCCACTGCGTCAAGAATCGCGCGCTGCTCGGCATGAAGACAACACGTTTTATCGGAACGAAAATCCAGCGAGCGCTCATCCTTGAGACACTTCTCGATACACTCATTCTGAGGGGGAGCATTGAAACCCACTCCAATCGTGAGGCCGTTGTTCACAATCACGCAACCGGATTGAGACGAAAGACAAAGGGAACGCGCGCATTGGGCAAGCGCGGAGTGGAAATACTCTTGAGCACGCGACGCTTCCACTCCGGCAAGGACGCGCATACTCGCACCTACCGAATCTCCGCACCACTCTTGACGGGTTTCTCCGCCACGAGTAAGGAAAATTTTCCCTCATCGTCCAGCGCGGCAAGCAACATGCCCTGACTCATCACGCCCCCCAATTTCTTGGGCTCGAGATTATACAAAATGGCAATCGTCTTTCCCACTAACTCTTCGGGGTTAGGATACCATTCGCGAATACCCGAAACAATGGTTCGTCGCTCCGAACCGACTTCCAATTCCAAGTGATACAGTTTATCCTTATTCGGCACCGGCACAGCGGAAACGACCTTGGCGGTTTTGAGTTGGATTAGATTTAGAAAATCCGGCAACGTAATTAGCGGACGAGCATTCAAGGAGGTGGTCTCGTGACGCGGCTCCTGCGATTCGGGAAGATTCAGATTCGAATTCATACCGTAAAAGGGCAGGGAACGACTTTTAGCTTTACCGGAGAACTCAGCGTTCCTTTTCCCCTGTAAACAATAAAGGTTCACGTGAAAGAGCACTCGACTCCCCCGCACGAACCGCACAACTCGGTCTGGCGCTTTTCACGCGAAGAACCCATTATCACAACGAGTGTCCTAAAGGAAACACGCCATCTCTCCACCCACCGACGAATCATTTCACCCTAGCGTTCTTTTCCCGATTTAAGATAGGGAAGAATAGTTCCCTCTTTCTCGGCATCCGCGATGAGGCGCTTGGCATACTGCATGCGTTGAATCGTCCCAATGAGAGAAATCAACGCAATCAATCCCAACGTGATTTCGATGACACGCCACCCATTCACAAAAGGAACGAACACGGAGACGAGGACGCCTAACCACAACAGGACCATCTTATCCGCATGCTCCCCAATGGCGGGCCAGTCGCGGTTGTCGGTGATAATGACTAAGGCGACGCGCGGCTTGGCATAACTCGAAAGCAACCCCAACCCGAGCGCGGCAATGGCCGCCACCGGGGCCACAAACGCCAATCCCACGAAGACAATAATCTCCACGAGCTTGTCGATCATCGTTTCGAAATAATTCCCCCAAAGGGACTGCAAATTCAAAGCGCGCGCCACCGTCCCATCAATCGCATCCCACACTCCCGAAAGGGGAAGGAGCAGAAGGGCAAGCGCCCACTGCTCGGTAGCGAGTGCTCCCGCCGTAGCGAGTGCAAAAGGAACACCTAGAAGGGAAAGAAGGGAAGGGTGGACCCTCAGCGCAATGAAAGGACGTGCGAGGAGAGCGAAAAAGGGCTTGAAAAAAGAACGGAGTTGACCCAACATGCACGAAAGAAACCCCTCAAAGATTAAAGACTTGCCCCCTACAAGAACGGGGATTGACGAAAAAGACACCCTATTTTAGCATGTAGAAGATGGGGATTTTCTCCCCAAATGAGAAGAAAAGGGTATTTTCTCCCCCATTTGAAAAAAGAACCACCCCGGACGAAGGAAAACGAATATAAAGTCCAAAGTAAAGAACTCGAAGCATTGCAAGAGGAATTGGTTTGGTTTTGCCAACCTAAACCTACTAATAGCCCTCTTGTGAGAAAAGAAGCAGAGTAACGGATGGGGTGATCCAAAAAATGAGTCTAGTAAGTTTAACATTCGGCAATAGTCGAAATAAAATAAGCGTCAAGTCGGAAGTACAAGTATTGAGTCGACCGGAAGATTACATTGTCGTCACACCCGGCTCTGAACCCAAGCTGGAAATCCAAAAAATCTCCACCTTCATGGGATTCAACGGCGTGTATATTATTGGAAAAGTCACGAGCGGGACGATTGCCCCCCAAATGATGGGAAAATCTCCTTCAGGAAAACGATTCCGCGTGACCGAGATTGAGAGCAAATATCCCAACTGCGCCGTCGCCAAACAAGGCATGACCGTAGGAATTTCCGTCGAGGGTGTCGACAAAGAAGACATCACCGACGCCAAAGAACTCATCTTCGGTGCGAATTAATTCATTCTCTTTCTGTCCGCGGGAAGACCCCATCCCCCGCAGGCCATCTGTTTACACGCTTCGCGACGAGCGCACTAATCCTCCCCAATAAAGGCGCACGCTTATATTGGAAAACAACGATTTAGGAATCACTCTCAATTCGTTAACAACGGGCGACGGCCCGAATCAGGGAAAAAGAAGGGGAGACGATATACCAATGAATGAAATGTTCAAACAAGGACCCACCGACGCGGAGCGGTGGATGAATAGCTTTCACGACGGAGTCAAAAAATGGCCCCGCGTCGAACACGAACGCGCCGGAACCGGAGATGCCTTTCTCGCCGACGGAGCAATTTTTGCCGAATCACAATCCACCATGAGAGACGTGCGTGTGCGCGTTAAACTCGGAAAAACTCAACAGCAACGCGCGATTCAACTCGGCGCCGCAACACTTGCACGAAACCCCAACGCCTCCAAAGAAGGATGGGTCGACGTGACGATTGCCGCCGACACGGAACTCCAAAACGCGATCACCCTCGCGAGACAAGCGTACATGGAAAACCAACGCGTCAAGTAACGCGCTTTTATTGGAAAACAAACTCCAACGCGTATGAAACCTCGTCGACGATGGTGGAGAAGCATCCCCATGATTTGGTGGTCCACGACCATCCGACGGACGCTCAACCAAGGCGTTCGACGCGAACAATTGAGAGATGAGAGCAACCCGTATCACGCCACCGCACACACACTTACTATTGAACCGCCCAGACGTATTCTTACCAAAAAAGGAAAATATCGCTGGCACAAAGCAATGGCACGAGAGTTGCGAGAGGCAATCTCTGCAATCGAAAGAAACTACGAATTGGTCGCACACGGAGATGCTTCGGCGCCAGTCTCCGCCATGCGCGATCCCACAAAAGGAAGCATGAAAGAAAAGATGTTTAAAGGAAGACAAAGAAACGAAACAACGAAAATGGTATTAGGAACAGCCATAGGAACAGGACTAGCTGCCACCATTCACCCAGCATCACTCTTCATATCGGCATTGGCCTTCACCAAAGGAAGTTTACATAAAGTGAAATTAATCAATGGAAACACCTATTGGACTAGTTTGCATTATGCAAGGCGGCTCAAAAAGGGAAAAAATATTTCACAAGCTGACGTTGAAAATAATAAGTACTGGTTAAATGAAATGCTCCAAACGCTTCACGACGCGCAGCGAATCAATTCTCACAATATGGGCGAACTACGAAAAAAAATCACAGGAAAAAAAATTTAGCCTTGCGTCTCGTATTCTATCCACATTTTGTCGAAAACCCCCAAAGAAGGAGAGGTAGATGTATCGGCGAAAGGGTAGGCAAGTGTTTATGAATGAGAAATAATCATTTCACGTATGATCCCGACTCGCGTAAGTAAATGTCCAACATGTCAATCGAAGAGGATTATCCACCCGTCAAATGGGAATGTTTCGTTGCACTGTTATGCCTGCGGATTTGAACGATGGCGAACGATTCCCGTTAAAGCAAGCTACGTCTAATCACATTTCATATTCCACATACGTTTTGTCGGAAAGAAACAAAGACTCAAGCCACGTGCTCGTCATCGGACCAATCCCCCGAAACGCTTCGCGGAAAATATCCCGCAACTCAGGAGCGAGTATAGGAGATTTCTTGAATTCCTTCTTAGCCTTCGCAATCCACTTCAACACGGAACCATGTTCCTTTTGGATTTCCGCACACTTCCGCGCATTCACTAACACAGCATGAATTTTCCACCGATTCTTAATCATCCCCGGCGCCTTCATGAAGGGCTCCAAATCCTGCTCATTCATTTTGGAGAGCTTTTGAATATTAAACTGGTAAAACGCCTTCTCTATTTCGGGCCACTTTTTCTCGACGAGACGATAGTTAAAGCGAACCACGAAAACAATGAAGGACACATCATTCAGGAACGCGTCATCCGTCTTAGGCTTATACCAGCGCTTTTTTACCATACACTAGAGTGCGACGGCAGCAGGATAAAAACAACGCTATGCTGTTCCGCCGTATGCAGAGTCTCCTTTTTAATCTCCCAGAAGGTATGAGAATACTATGCCTGCCACCCCCCTCGATCCGTGGGGAGAAAACCTCGTCGAGGACTATTCTAAAGTCATCACGCAGTTTGGACTCGAGAAGTTTGATGAGAAACTCTTTCCCGAACCCAATTACTTAATGCGACGCGGACTCGTATTTGGGGGACGCGACTTGAAGCGCATCAGCGACAGCATCAAGGCAAAAAAACCCTTTTACTGCTTGACCGGCGTTATGCCCTCAGCGGAAAAAATCCACTTAGGAACCAAATCTGTGATTGAGAACGTGAAATATTTTCAAGAGCACGGCGCGCAAACATTTGTTTTAGTCGCGGATCTCGAAGCCGCAGCCGCGCGAGGAATTAGTGTGAAGGAAGCGCAGGAACGCGCCAAAAAATTCCACATCCCCGCGTATCTCGCGCTCGGACTCCATCCCAAAAAAACCACGTTTTATTTTCAAAGCGAAAACCGAACCGTGACTAAACTTTCTTTCGAAGCGGCGCAGAAAATTACGCTCAACGAATTCAAAGGCGTGTATGGAAGCGCGGACCCCGGACGAATCATGTCAGCAGTTACACAAATCGGAGACATGATTTACCCGCAAGAAAAGTACGGAAAACCCATGCCTGGAATCATTCCCGTGGGCATTGATCAAGAGCCCCACATTCGATTGTGCCGCGACTACTTGCATAAAATTGCGGCACAAAAACGGTTCATGCCCATTTCTTCCCTTTATCACGAATTCATGCCCTCACTGGATGGAAAAATAAAAATGTCCAAATCCAATCCGAAGGGAAGCATCTTCATTCCTGAAAACCCGGCCGTGGCCGCTAAAGTCATTCAAGGAGCCTTTACGGGAGGAAGAGCCACGCTGGAAGAACAACGAAAACACGGAGCGATTATCGAGAAAGACATGGTGTACGCGTTGTTACGACACCAACTCGTGGAAAGCGATAAGGAATTGAAGAAAATTCACGATGACTACGCGAGTGGAAAAATGCTCTCGGGAGAAATCAAACATATCGCTGTGGAAAAAATGACGGCGTTCTTAGAAAAGTTCGACGAAGACGTGAAGAAGTATCAACCGCACGTCAAAGAAATGGATTTTGCCACTCAATAAAACAAAAAAGAAAGTAAAATAATCTAATTATTTTTTTGAGGAAATGAGTTCAATAGGGATGCTCGTGCGCTGACGAATTTCTTCCACGGTATTCGCGAAAAACGCATCCCCTTTGGGAACGTGCAAGCAAATCTTCTCCACTTGTTTCATCTCAGCTACTTGTGCAATCTTCTCGACAGTGTCGCCCCATTCCAGGATATCGGTGCACAAACGCTTGTGTTTTCGAACCTCCTCCTTTACCTTTTCTACCGCATCGCGGCCGCGCATGATCTCACTCGTCTTGAAACCAAATGATGCGTGCATGGATTTCGAATCTAAAACGAGCAACGCATACACGACTGACGAGGCAGGAGCGACTTTGGCAATGAATTCCGGAGACGCATCTTCGGGGCGCAAAACAGGCAAGAGGATTCGAGTCATGAGAACGCAGTGCTCCAAAAAAAGTCCTTTATCCTACAAACGCAAAGAGGTTTTTTTGCTTTTCGATGACGGTGCCTTCTTCTTTAGCAAATTCTAAAATAACGCGCGACAATATTACAGGAACGCTCGATTGTGTGGCTAATTCGTTCAACGTAATTTTTTTGTTCTGTTTAATGCACGCGAGCAAGGCATGCATGTGCTTCTGTAGAAGAGTATTGTCGATGATGTAATAGAAGCCGTCAAAGGATTTAATGCCACGCACTTCTCCCGATTTAATTCGATCCGCCAAATCAAACGACGCGAGCTTTGCCGCTCCATCCGTGCGCAAGACTTGAAACCCGTCGCTCAATAATGAGTATTCATCCATGGATTTATCCTGAACGGCTGCAAACAAAGGAGGCGTGGACACCGGAGGAGCGTTTCCATCCGCGATGCGGTACAACCCTTTCTCATACTTGGGATTGGAACGGTGCACGTAGACTTTTCCTTTTTCACGCAACGAGGCAAACGCGACTAATTCTTCCGCGGATAACAATCGCTCAAAACGACCTTCGACTAAGTCGGGAGCGCCGTGCGTCTGAATGAGGCGCAAGACTTTGGATTCTAAAGAGGAAAAAGAAACGGGAGACGAAGAAGAGGCGTGCGAAGGTGAGGGAGAGGAGGAGAGGGGAGCAGAAGAGGAAGTAGAAACGCTGGTGGAAGTCGCTCCATTAGGAGACGAGGGAGAGTGTGCCGTTGCCGCAGAGGGAAGTGAAAGCACCCACACGCTGCCGCGTTTTTCGAGGAGGAGATCTCCCGAAACCGGAAGATTTAATGTAGAAGCTTCGTCGGGAGACACGTGTTCACGCAAGCGTTCCACAGGAATGCGAGAAGGAGGCATACGCACCATTCACGCGGAGTAGAGATTTAAGCCTAGTGTCCGTTTTCCGCCGAGGATGAAAAAATTAAACATGGAAAGAAAAAAGAATCCCAAGGAACGAAAAGAAACTAAAACCGTGAAAAGAATGCACTTCCACCAATAGAAAGTAGCACGTTCACCAAAAATTAGGAATCACTCAAGCGTTGAACCGCCAACCCTTGTTTAGAAAAAACCATTTCCGCGACACCGTTATAGTGCTTGGTTCCGCGCATCTTCAAAATTTCTAACTCGTGACGACGAATGGCCTGACCCACGGGAGACTGAGATTGCGAATACGAAAATTGGAGAATTCCATCCGTGAGAAAACCAATTTCCCCCGCACGCGCATCGACAATACCGGCTAATTGCTCGGCAATAATCAAACTCGTACATCCCCACTTGACGAGCATCTCGAAGAACAACAACAAGGCCTCACGCTGCTTGTAATCATCACGAAACAACAACCCATACGCGGTAATGGAGTCAATCACTAAGCGTTTAGCTCCGACTTCCGCAATCGTATCTCGAACGGTGCCACCGCCCTCTTCCAACAACTTGTTCACTTGATGCGCTTTGTAAAACAAATGACGCGCAAGACCCTGCTTTTCCAAGGCGTAAAAATCCCACCCAAAATTAAGAGAATGTTGGTAAATACTCTCCTTACTCTCGGCAAAACTCAAGTAGACGCCGGGTTCATTCCACTGAACCGCACCATTATACAAAAACTGCATCGAAAACGTGGTTTTACCCGTTCCCGCATATCCCGCGAGGAGGGTGTTGGTCTTCTCTTCAAAACCGCCCTCAATTAATTCATCGAAGCCAGGAATGCCCGTGGGAACACGACGAACGCGCGAACCGGCAGGAGAAACCGAAGCAGGAGCCGCTCGCACGGGAGGATAAGCCGAAGCAATAGGATCAGGAAAACGAATCTCTTCACTCATTCCACAAGCAGAAACGAAACGAATATAAAAACCCGCTTTGAAGAGGAAGAAAAAAAATTGTTGGAAAAAAGTACGCGATTATGGCGCAACCCCACGCGTGCCATTAAATGGGTATTTGCCATCCTTGTGTTCATGCTGCCCGCGAACATTCCCTTCCGATACGACCAACCCCGCGGCGGGCAAGAAGAACTCATTCTCCGCGCGTACGAAGCCTTCAAGGAAGGAAAAATCTTCCTCGCGCACGCCGAAACCGGACTCGGAAAAACAGACGCCAGTCTTAGCGCCGCTCTTGCGGCTGCACGAGAAAGCGACCCCAAAAAAACAATTATTTTTCTCACCCCCAAAAACGCGCAACACCGCATTGCCCTCGACGCGTTGCGTGAAATCAACCAAAAATTTGACTTAAAACTCAAAGCCGTCGATTTAGTAGGAAAAAAACACACGTGTTTGGAAGAAAGCGTCGCGGCGAAAGAAGGACGAATGTTCTACGAAGGATGCAAGAAGAAACGAGAAATGGAAGCCTGTGGATTCTACCAAAACGCAAAAGGATACACGACTCTTCAGCGGGAAAAAGCCAAACTCTTCCGAAATGCATTCATGGAAGAAAATAATGGCATTCATGACGCAATGGAAATCAAAGACGCCTCGAACCTCTTCGCGATGAATGGAACGCCCGCGGGATTATGCCCGTATGAAATATCCATGGAGATGGCCAAGAAAGCGGATGTGATTATTGCGGACTACTACCACGTCTTCTCCCCATCGGTAGCCGAACTCGTGTTACCCAAACTCGGAAAAAAACCCGAGAATTGTATTCTCATCGTGGACGAAGCGCACCACCTCCCCGAACGCGCGAGAGGACTCATGAGCACGGCCCTCACCACGAAGCAATTGCAAAAAGCCCAAGACGAAGCTCACGTGCTCGGAAATGAAGAATTAGAAACATTCCTCGTGAAGGCAGAGAAAGGAATACTCGAGAAAGGAAAAGGAATGGGGAAACGAGAACAACTACTCGAAAAGAACGAGTGGGAAAAACTATTATCCGAAAAAAACGAGAGCTGGGAAGACATTGGACTCTGGATGCAAGCCGAAGGCGTGCGCTACTTAGAAAAAAGCCAAAAAGAAACCAGCATGCTCCTCGCGGTGGGAGAATTCTTTGAAAAATGGGGAAGCGAAACCGAAGGAGGAGCCCGCATTCTCAAACGATGGGACACGGGATTCGATTTTTCACTTAGTTTACGGGCGCTCGATCCGCGACCGCTCACGCAAAACGTGTTAGGAAAAATGCACGCCGCGCTCCTCATGTCGGGAACCCTCCACCCTACGGAGATGTACGCGGACGTCTTAGGCATTCCCAAGGAACGCGTGAAGACGGGATTCTTTGCCTCCCCGTTTCCCAAAGAAAATAGGCTCAACCTCATCTCGACGCGCTACACGACGAAATTTACCGAACGAAGCGAAGCCCAATATGAACTCATGGCGGAAGAAATAGGAAAGCTCGTGAACCACATTCCAGGAAACACGGTGGTGTTCTTCCCCTCATTTCAACTACTGGATAATATTGGGAGAAAAATGAAAGATCACACGATGCGAACGCTGCTAACTCAACATGAGAACATGCGCATGCACGAAACGGAGAATTTAGTCCAAACGTTTCGAAATCACGCGAGCGGGTTTGGAAGCGTGTTGCTCGCGTGCACAAGCGGAAGCATGGCGGAAGGACTCGATTTCCCCGGAAACGAATTGTTAGGCGTGATCATCGTAGGGATTCCTCTCGCGGAAATGAACGAAGAAACCAAAGCGCTCGTGGACTATTATGAAATGCGATTCAAGAAAGGGTGGCATTATGGGTACATTTACCCCGCCATGGGGAAAGCCATTCAGGCCGCGGGAAGAGTCATTCGAACCCCGACGGACGTGGGGATTGTCGTGCTTATGGACAAACGCTACGAGTGGGGAAACTACAAAGAATGCCTGCCCCCTACACAAACCTTCCACGCCACGGACGACACGCTCTCCCGAGTCAAAGCCTTCTGGCAGAAAAATAGGTAAAACGTAGCTCCAGCCCATAAAACGGCGCGAGAAGGAGAGCCCAAACCAAAGTATATAAAGAGGCAAAACCCTCTTTGGGGAATGGACGCACGCATTGTAATAGGACTCGCACTCGGAATTATTCTGGCTTTTTCAATTGGAAATAGTGTCTTCGCGCAGACGCCGGCAAACACTCCCACTGCCCAAGTAGGAGATCTCGGCCACTACGTTTTTGCAGATAATGTAAACCTCAAATTTTTACTCCAGCAAATTAATGCGAGCAAGACTCGAGAAGCGTTCCTCGTGAATTACACCGGAGGAAACAACCGCTTCACACCGCTAGATAACACTGAGATCATGGTAAAAGAATGGGCGAATGGCTGCGGAAACTACGTTCTCTATCAACGAATCGGAACGGGAGACGCATCGTGGTTTA
>CAYHJZ010000004.1:0-18916 GCA_964357115.1 uncultured archaeon
AAATACAACACGTAGACGAGCGTCACCACCATGGCGGCGGAGAGAATGATCTCGGGTGTCACCACTAAAGGAAGCACGAATGCTAGCCACAAACCCAGGAGGAACAAGAAGAGATACTCCGACACGGTGTAACGACCAAGCGCCCATCCTCTTCGTTTCTCGAAGCCGAGGGACTGCCCCTCATAGTGCTTGAATTTCTCCACCGGAGACATACGTGAGCCCATACTCCTCTCATGAATTTCCTCCATATAAAGGTGATCGGCGCGGCGCCGTCCGAAGGTTTAAAATGAACACGAACCAAGCAATGGTCATGCCCCCCAACTTTGTATTCGAAGCCACGTTTCCGATTTGGAAAGACTCATTTAACGAGACGATTGACGCAAACGCCACTCCCCTCGCCTTGCTGGGATTGCTCACGCGCACGACGAAAGAAACCGACGCCCTGATTGGAGGCGCGTTGCACACGATGATGGATTTCTCTCCCGTCGAAAAGGTACTCGCCGAAGCCCCTTCCGCGACTCGCGTGGAAGAAATAGGAAAAATGCTCGCCTTCCTCAACACGCGAAAATTCACCGGAGTAGTGAACGCATCCGCGGAACTTCCCGGACTTCAAAAGAAAGAAATTGGCGAAATAGGACAATTCATTCGATTGCACTGCGTGAGAAAACTCCTCGCCCGCGCGGGAGTGTACTTGAATTATGGAAACACCTTCAAGGAAAACAAAAAAATGATGGAAGGTAAAATCCAAGTGATTACCAATTATCCCGGGTGGCAGTGCGTGAAGAAAGGAACCGCGAGCGAAAAAACACTTCCGCGAACCCTCATGGAATTCACGGGATCGTACTCCGTGAGCATGGAGAAGAAAATAGAATCCTACTTAGGAAGCGCCTTTGATTTGAAACCCCTTCACGCGATGATCGCGCGCGCCCCGCAAGGAAAAACCGCGGGCGATTTAGAGAAACTAGGACACTTCATGGGATCCAGCGATTTCACGCAAACTATTCACCAAGTCGCTCACGCAGGGAAAGGGGGAAAGGATGCCGAAGCCTGGTTGCGCATCTACGCGAATCGAAAACTCTTCGAGCCGCTCAAGCAATCCGCACTCTACTCCCAAATTGACATTCCCGGACTCAAACGTTTACTCAAGAAGAAGTGAAAACATGTACGGTCGAAGACTACGAAGAGTAATTCACCAAATTTGGGGAAATTTTGGATTGTGGTACGAAGCCTATCACGGAGACCGACTCTCGAGTGGAAAAGGAAACAAGCCTTTGAAAATGAATGGAAAAACGCCAGAAAGCACGGATGAAATAAACGATCCGTGGATTCGCATTGGAAAAGACGGATTGGGTGGCGGGGAACGCGTGCGATTCTCCTCGCTTCCGAAAGATCAACAACGGATTCTGCGCGAGGCGTGGAAAAAACGCCGAGAGGGTGGAAAATAATTTCCGAAAAGAAAATGAGTGGCTTATATAGTCTACTTTTTTCTCGATGAGAATGCCACTTCCCCCGCTTCAAGAAGGAGAAACCCTCGTTCTTGAAATTCCCCCCAGCGCAAAAACAGTAACCTACTATTCCCTCAAAGCCGCCCCCTTGTTTGGCGTATGGTTTGTGGGTCTCCTCGTTTTTCTCGTATACGCCTTCAAACAAAAAGGCGGAGATCCGAAGACGTTGTTGTTTCAAGCCCTCGCCCTCGCGGGATTTGCTATGTTAATCGGCGTGATCACGCGGTGGTTGTGGCGCATGGATGTTGCGCAACGCCACGCGTGGTTGACGACGCGCGGAATTCACGTTGATTCTCCGGTCGGGAACGTGTTCATTCCTTACTTGCAAATCGCCGCGTTAAAAGTCAAAGAAGACTGGATGCAAAAATGGCTCCACGTGGACGAAATCGAAATCACGTATAAGAAAGAAAACCTCACGAAAAAAGCCTCGATTGTAGGGGTGGAAAATCCGGTTGAAATTGTGGAAAAAATACGCGAATTCCTCCCCATCTTGGACACCCCTCCTGACCCATTACGGGGTCGCTGAAAGGGTATCGTTAAAACGATTCCTTGGTTTATTCATTGTACATGGGCTCGTCGTCTAGCCTGGTTAGGATGGCAGCTTTGGGAGTTGTCGGCCTCGGTTCAAATCCGAGCGAGCCCATGGGGATTTTTATTCTAGAGAACGAATGCCCTCTCTCATGGCATTGAAGAAAGAACTCGGACTCTGGGAACTCACCCTCTCCGGAATCGGCGTCATCTTAGGAGCCGGAATTTATGTGCTCGTAGGAAAGGCCGCGGGAATCGCGGGAGACTACGTGTGGGCTTCTTTTGCGGCGGCGGGAATCATCGCCATTCTCACCGGACTCACCTACTCCGAACTCAGCGCGCGCTTCCCTAAAGCGGGAGCCGAATACGTGTACTCCAAAAACGCGTTTGGAAAAAAATGGGCATTCGGAATCGGATTTGCTTTATTGCTAGTAGGCGTGGCTTCTACGGCGACCGTCGCCCTCGGATTTGGGGGATATCTCTCCGCACTCTTCACGATTCCCGTCACGTGGGGAATGGCGCTCATTCTCGCGCTCTCGTTTAGTATCATTTGGGTGGGAGCTAAAATTAGCACGCGCATCGCGGCGATTCTCTCCGTGGTTGAAATCGGAGGACTCCTCCTCATCATCGCGATGGGCATTCCCACCCTCGCGAGCGGATTTCCCATTCCTCCTTTGATTGTGATTCCGAGCGTTTTATCCGCGGCCGCGTTCATCTTCTTTGCGTACTTAGGATTTGAGGACCTCGTGCGCTTGTCCGAAGACACGAAGAATAGTTCCAAGGTCATGCCCAAAGCTCTCATGATTGCCATCCTCGTCTCGACGGTGCTGTACATCCTCGTCTCTTCCGCTGCGGTGTCGATTGCGGGAAGCGAAACCCTCGCTCACAGCGCGGCTCCTCTCGCGGATGTTGCCGCCACGGGTTTTGGGGAAGATGCCTTCTTGATGCTCGCCATCATTGCCCTCTTCTCGACCGGGAACACGGTGCTCTTGCTCCTCCTCGCGTCCTCGCGACTCGTGTATGGATTATCCTCCGAGCAAACCCTTCCTCGTGTGCTCGGGCAGACGCATGAAAACCAACCCCGCAACGCGCTCGTGTTCTCGACTCTTGCTGTGCTCGGACTCGCTCTCTACAAGGACATTAGCTTCGTCACCCACATCACGGACGCGTTGCTCTTCCTCGTCTTCGCGGCGATGAACGCCGCCGTGATCCTGATCAACTGGAGAGAAGTGAAACCCTTCCGCGGATTCAACGTTCCACTCAAGGTGGGAAAGATTCCCATCCCTGCCGTATTAGGAATGGTGTTCGCGCTCGGCATGCTCTTCTTTGTTGACTTCGATGCCCTACTCTTTGGCGTAGGATTTGTCTTCGTCGGAATGCTCGCTCATGCGGCGTGGAAACCGCACGGCGAGTAAAAAAATAAGTTCACGAACCCATGAAGAAAACGAGCAAGGGTTCGGTGAAAACATTCGCGATTACGACTAATTGTCCCGTGGCGACGAGCACTCCCAAGATGATGAGAATGATTCCGAACACGAGGTTAATGCGTGGTAAGTGCGGGGAAATCCACGTAATGAAACCCGTCGCTTTCGAGATGAATATTCCAGCCAAGAGGAAAGGAATTCCCAATCCGAGCGAGTAGGAGAGCATCAGTGGGAGAGCGACACCCGGATTGCTGGCCGCGAGCGTGAGTACTGCTCCTAACACCGCGCCTACGCACGGGGTCCAACCCACGGCGAAAGCGGCTCCAAACAAGAACGCGGTGAGAAACGAATAGCGGGTCTGCGCGACGCGTAATTTATGCTCGCGTTCCAAGAAGGGAATTTTCAACACGCCAATCATGACGAGTCCAAAGAACACAATGATGGCGCCGCCAATGTACCCTAAATAACTCTGCACGTCGTACGCGTACGCTTCCAAGACGCTCTGCAATAATACTCCTAACACGGAGAAAACAACCGAGAAACCTAAAACAAAAAATGCGGAAGACAAAATAATCTTCATTCGATCATCGGCCGAAATAGCCTGCCCTTGCTTGAGGGTGGTTCCGGCCATGAAACTCAAAAAAGCGGGAAGGAGGGGAAGCACGCACGGACTCAAAAAAGAAACGAGTCCGGCGACAAAGGCAATGGGTAATGTAACATCAGTCATGCGTGCATCCTCCGGGGTTTGCAGTTATGCAAAAACTCCCACTTTATCGACTACATCTTGAACCGACCAATCTTCCTGAGACTTCAGCAAGGTTTCTTCTGAAGCATTCGTCACAATGTGCGTGTGCTGGTAGGTGATGTTGAATGTTTTTGCTAATTCGGTTTCGAACGAATCGGTTTCACTATCTTTATAGTTCACGCGAAACGCGACGAGCGAATCACTATTCATTTTAGAAAATCCTTCTTCCAATGCGGGGGCTTGGGCCTTACAAATCGGGCACCAATTCGCGTAGAACTCTAAGAAAATGGTTTTTCCATCCGCTTGAGCTTGCGCGTAGGCTTCCTGCGTGAAAGGGACATACTCTACTCCTTTCGTCATCATGGAATCATCCTTTTCCATCATGGAGTCGTCTTCTTTCTCCATCATGGTTCCGTCGTCTTCCATCATGGAGTCATCCTTCTCCATCATCGAGTCGTCGGTCTTTTCCATCATCGAATCATCTGTTTTTTCCATCATGGCATCGTCTTTCATCATCGCGTCGTTACTCGATGCCTGTAAGCATCCGGACGCCACGAGTAAAAGGGCCAATCCTGCAATCAAAAATAGTTTCATTATTTCTCCTCCTCTTTTTTCCCCTGATAGGGCTACTCTCAAACAACGATTTTAATGGTTTAAATGAATTCTCCCAAAACTCCCTATTCCTTCCACGCCACCCATGCCATGGCGGCAAGCGCGACGCTTTCTAAGGCCTCTAATGCAAAGGCTTGCGTGGCCAGCATCTTGGCGTAAAACTCTCCCGTCGTCACGTGAAAATAGACCCCAGCCACGTTTTGAATCAAAATCAAGGAAGCAAAGACGAGCAGCCCCAATCCGACGTTGGATTTCAACGCGCGATAATTCTGCGCGTACACCCAAACGAGCAACGCGGACAAGAGGAGGTTAAGCCCCCCGGCGTAAATGGTGAACATCATGAAGTCTTCCATACTAGTACCTTCTCCGTGTTTTTGTTATAAAGATTCTCCCATTTCTTCGACCATTTTTTCAAAAATGGGTTGCTGTTCGGGAGTGAACGTGCTCGCGTACACAGCCCCATACCCGTCGCCCTTCTTCACGACCAATTGTTGCTTCTGAAGCTTCTCTAAATGAAATAACGCGGTCTTGTAATCAATACTCAAGGCTTTTGCTAACGCGAGAGGATTCAGGGGGGTTTTACTCAAAATAACTAAAATCCTCGCCCGCATCGGACCCCCGCGACTCGCTAAAAGAGACAAGCGCAGCGAGCGAAAAAACACACGATCGGGAGGGAAAGGCATCCTATTCCCATCCCAGCACCTTACGCATTAAAAATCCCGTTCGGGGAATTACCTTCTTTCATAAGGAGGGATTTTTTCCCATGAGCATTCTAAGCGAATTCAGCGAGTTTCTGAAAAAATACCAAGTGTTAGGATTGGCCGTCGCATTCATTATTGGAGCCGCCTCCACCAAAATGGTGACTGCGTTCGTGAATGACATCATCATGCCCATTATTTCGGTCTTTATTCCGGGCGGAGAATGGCGAACCGCTGTGTGGGAAATTGGGAGCATTCGACTCCTCATCGGAGACTTTGTGGGCGCACTGATTGATTTTCTCATCATCGCACTCGTCGTGTTCCTAATCGTAAAAATGATTATGAAAGAAGACGCAACGACGAAGCGATGAAAACTATTTCATTAATTTCTGCTGCACCCTCGAAAGAGGGAGCGCGGAAATCTTTTTTTTAGAAAACCACTGAAGCGGATCGTTGGAAGAAACCAATTCGGCATCAAAGACATGCACGTGCTGCTTGAAATGAGAATACGTGTGGGTGGCATCCATGAGATTTTTTTTGAGACGAATGGTTAACCCTATTTTTTCCGCAAAACGCAATTCAATCGCGCGAGGAGAATCCTGGAGGGGAAAATATTCCACCATGGGAAACTCGAACATTCCATGCAAGAGCTTTTCTTTACGGGGGAGAAGCACGACGTCGGATCCCTTTTGCAAACGAATCGCGGCAAAGTGTTTTAGAGGAATTTTTGCTTTCTTTTTCTTCACAGGAAAGAAGGATTGTTTTTGCGTGGCGAAGGCAACACATCCCTTTGAAAGAGGGCAGGAATCGCATAAGGGATTTTTGGGCAAACACACTAACGCACCCAATTCCATGAGCGCCTGATTGAAATGCCGCGCGTGACCCTTAGGCAATTCGTTCAAGAGCTTTTCTTCAAACGCCACGCGGGTGGTATTCAAACTCACATCGCGGGAATCGCCCCAAAAACGACTCGCGACGCGCAAGACATTTCCATCCACGACGACTTCGTCCGCATTAAACGCAATACTCGCGACCGCACTCGAAATGTAGGGACCAAAACCCTTCAACAAAAGCAATTCTTTTTTGGTTTGAGGAATTTTCCCCTCGAAATCGGAAACGATTTGCTTAGCCGCGAATTGGAGATTTCGCGCGCGGGAATAATACCCTAACCCCTCCCACGCTTTCAAAACATCCTGTTCAGGAGCATTTGCCAAGGATTCAATCGTGGGAAAGGTTTTCAAAAATCGTTCAAAGTAGGGGAGCATTTGATCAATGCGCGTCTGCTGCGCCATGACCTCGGACAACCACACCTCATACGGACGATAGGATTTTCTCCACGGGAGAGGACGCTGGGATGTGACAAACCACGAGAGTAATTCCTGCGAGGGAAAGGGTTTCATGTAATTAGAAAGAGGTTCGAAGTTTATTTATCCGAGTGGGGTTTCATGTCCTGGAGCTCATCGTCCTGGACGTACTTTTTATGCGTGAGGAGACACTGATACGCTTTCTCGAGTTCTCTTCCTAAATAGGAATAATGTTCTTTTCGCAAATTGGTGTCTGTTTGGTGGGCGATGGTGTGGTAAATATCAATGGGCTTTTTCCCCACGACTTTCCAGAGCATGTTGTTTTTCTCATTGCAAAAACCCACTTCGATCTCTTGAATGGAATGATTCACGCGAATCAAGAAATACCCGCTCGGGTCTAAGACAAAGTGTTTGGCGTCATCGTACGCGGCGCGGATTTCCTTTACTCCCTCGGTTTTCAATTTATTTCCCACGAGGATGCGATTGGAATCCTTGTCTAACACCGAGAATGCATTCGCAGGACAGGATTTAGCCGCCGCCACTAAACGCATGGCTTTTTCTCCTTCCGCTTCAATGACAAAAAGACGATCCTTGGGGTTAGAGGCACCGCGCAACACGGCGACCGCGCGTGCGTCATCAAACGACAATGAGTCGGGGGCATTGGGAATACAGGCCTTCGCCCCAATGCAGCGGGACTCATCATACTCGACACGAATACGGAGGGAGGTCATACTCCTTACTAGGGCAAAAACCCCTTTTAATGAACATGCTTCCCGCTGGGCATTCGGAGCCTTAAAAAGCCTTAGCACCAACAAAATAGTTCGGACCCACCCGACACGCTTTTCTCAAAAAAAGGCGATTTGAGTGGAATCAAAATGTCCCCCGCCTTAGCATAGCAGCTAATGCGCTCGGCTGTAGACCGAGATACCCCCGGTGCAAGTCCGGGAGGCGGGACTAATCCATTCACCGACTCAAACTGCGTTTTCGTCCCGGCGGATGATTAAAAACTTGAACTAATCTTCTTTCATCTACTTGTATGGCTAACAAAGATACTCAATATCTTGCTGAGGAGGAGACAAAAGGGCCCTACCGCATTACAACTGAATATTGGTCAAGAGTGGGACGTATAGTGGTTAATTGCGTTGATGCAGAAGAAGCAATTGCCACCTTCTTGGCTTTTTCATTGGCATTGCCGAGATCAGAAGATGCATTGTTTTTGCGTGACAATATTTTGAATTCAATCCCGTTTGAAAAAAAGATTGAGCTGCTTAGAAGCTTTGCAAGAAGCAAAAAAGTTTATGATAAATTACTGACGAAAAAAATAAACTCGGCTGATGAACTTAGAATAATTCGAAATAAGTTAGTTCACAATGTTCCTGGTTTTATTCCAAAAATACGTACTTATACGATAAGTCAAACTAAATGGGATTCTGATGGGTCTCAAAAGGTAATTAAGATTGCAGTAGACAATAAACTCGAAAAACATGTCGAAAAATTGATAGATGATATTATTGAAGCCCATTGGATGATAAATAAAAAGCTTGGCCGCATAAGAAAAGAACAGGGTCGTGAAATACTTTACTAATATTACTGAGTTCACAAACGACGCTGCGAGAAAGAAATCCCCGTACAAAGTCCTGAAAGCGATACTACTCCCCCTTCTCATAATGGAGCAACACCACTCCTTGCGGGAAGGTCTTGGTCTCCACTAAGTGGAAATTCATTTTTTTCTGAATGCCGTGAAATAAGGGTTTTCCTTTTCCTAAGATAACGGGATTCACGCTCACGTAGAATTCATCAATGAGGTCGGCGTTGAGTAACTCTTGGATTACGCTCGGACTTCCATAGATCTGAATGTTTTTTCCGGGCTGCTGTTTTATTTCTCGAATGGTTTCAGCGACACGGTCGCGAATAATAATGGTCTTTTCTATTCCTTCATCGGGAAGGGTTTTGGACACGACAATTTTGGTTGATTGATTGTACCACGCGGAATGCTCCCTGTCATGCTTACTCGCATTAGTTTTGTTTCCTGCAGTGGGCCAATAATTCTTCATCATGCCGTACGTAATGCGACCATACAGCGCGGTGTCGGCTTGATCCGTGAGGGTGGAGCCCCAGTCAAACAACTCTTGAGGTGCATGAATCCAATTCATTTCTCCATTTGGACCGGCGACAAACCCATCTAGGGAAATGTGAACCAAGAATACTATTTTGCGCATGCTTATTTCCTCCATGACGAATGAAGTTATTGGGCTCAGAAGGGGTTAAATTAGAACTCGGCATCGGTGGGTTATTTTGGGGGCAAAAATGCGCGTGTATTTGGCGATAACTTTGCTCCGTTCCACACACTCAAAAAGAAATTTTTGTATTGCTCGGCGAGTAGTTTGGAACGAATTTCAAACACGCAGGGAGTGCTTCCCCACATCGTGTTGAGGACGCGGCCCTTGGTAATGGCTAAACCCACCGGGAAATCTTCCTTGACGAAACGATACTGCATCCCTCGAATGTCTCCAAAGATACGCATGAAATCTTCTTTCACATCGAAGCGCGCGATGATTCGGTCATCCACTCCCTTCGCTATAAGCAATTGATGCTTTTGTCGGAAGAAAAGTTGAGCGAAATCCGAAAACTCGTAAATATTTTTGAGGGCAAACGCATAATAGTAATCGCCCTTGCCCATCTCGTTGATTAGACCATCGTACAACGAGCGAATAGCTGCTTTTCCCTCGTGAATTTCCGCATCCTCGCGTTCGTGAGAAAATTTTTGTTTTTGCTTTAAGATAGGTAAAATAGACTCGATTTTTGCCTGTTGATCGTGAATAACGCTCAGGATGGCATCCGGATCATTCGTTTGGAAATATTTTCCGCGCGCGCGGTGAATAAAGCTCACAAGGCCTCGTTCAATGAGTTTTTCTAAAGCTAAGTAGACTTTCGTCGGCTGCATCTGGGCTTTGGTGGAGAGAGGGCCAATCGTCGTCTGACCTAAATCGAGCAGTGACAAGTACACCCTGGCTTCATTGTCGGAGAAACCCACTTCTCTCAACAACGCAGGGATATCTTGTTCCATACCATCACAAGTGCCCCTGACTACTTATACATATCATTTAGTGTATTTAGTGTTTAATTCAACATGTAATCAGAAAATTACAGTGTGTCATGTGATGACGTGACATTTTTTTTCACCAACTTGTGATTCATTTATTTTCATCATGCCCTCCCGATTTAATAAGCAGATTTTGTACAAGTAGTGATGAAAAAAAATAGTACCGAGAAGCATCGAATCTACACCACGAGCTTCGCGAGCGTGTACCCGTACTACATCGCTAAAGCCGAGAAAAAAGGACGCACGAAAGAAGAGGTGGATGAAATTATTCGCTGGTTAACCGGATATACGTCAAAAAAGTTTGAAAGCCAACTAAAAAAACAAACTGACTTTGAGACGTTCTTTGCGGAAGCCCCTCGCCTTAACCCTAAACGCGTGTTGATCACGGGTGTGATTTGCGGTGTTCGGATTGAAGAAATTCAAGACCCCCTCATGAAGGAAGTGCGGTACCTGGACAAGCTCATTGACGAGTTGGCGAAAGGAAAAGCAATGGAAAAGATTCTGCGGAAATAGTTCTGTGAAAATAATTGCTTCCTGAGCACGCGGATTATTTAGACAAAAAACGAACCTTCTTTCAGAGTGGGTTTTTTAAATTCCAGCCGGTTTTCGCCTTTTATGGGAAAGAAATTCGATTTTGTAGTGATGGGTGCTACGGGCATGCAGGGACGCATCGTCACGCGGGATTTGGTAGAAAACCAGTACTCCGTACTCCTCTGCGGGCGCGATAAAAAGCGCGTGGAACATCTATTGAAAAAATACAAAAATACCAAATTCGAATACGTGGATGCGCGAAACATTCCGGAAATGACGAAGGTTTTTCAAAAATCGGGGGCGAATGTGCTCATTAATTGTGTGGAGGGGGATTGGAACCTCCATGTGCTCAAAGCCTGCATCGCAGCGGAAATGCACTGCGTCGACTTAGGGTCGGAAATTCCTCTCACTAAGAAACAATTCGCGCTGCATAAAACGTTAGAAAGGAAAAAACTCACGCACATCACGGGAGCTGGATCTGTTCCGGGAATAGGAAACGTGATGCTCAATCACGCCGCTCAAAAATTTGACTCCTTGCAATCGGTCGAAGTCGGATTCGCGTGGAACTCTAACATGAAAACGTTCGTCGTGCCTTTCTCAATGGAATCCATCATCGAAGAATTCACGGAACCCGCCACTAATGTTAAAGATGGAAAATTCGTGAAAATTCGACCTATGGACACGGTGCGCACGACCCGGCAACCTTTCGTGGGAAAAGTGAAAAGCTTCTACGTGCGACACCCCGAGACGTATACGTTTTATCATTACTACAAGGATAAGGGGTTGAAGAACGTGCGATTCTACGCGGAATTCCCCCCTCATTCCTTTGATGTCATCAAAAAACTCGTGGACGTAGGATTGGGAAGCCAGAAAAAGATCCTGGTGGGGGGAGCGTACATTCGACCCATCGATACTGTGACGCAAGCCATGAAGGACTTGAAATTTCCAAAAGGATACACCGAAAAAGAAAATCTCTGGGTTCGCCTCTATGGGAAAAAAAATGGGGTAAGAAAAACCTCGCTCGTCGAGTGCATTGTCAATACTCCCTTGGGGTGGGAAGACGCTGGCTGCAATGTGGACACGGGACAACCGGCCTCGATTATGGGACAAATGATCAAAGAAAATATCATTACTCAACGCGGGGCCTTCGCCCCCGAGGCGATTGTCCCAACCAAACCGTTTTTTGCCGAGTTGCGCAAGCGAAAAATGACTGTGTATGAAAATGGGCGAAAAATAAACTAGCATGAAAAACGAATTGTTTTGGAAGAACCCTCACGCGCGCGTTTTCCCTCGGTTAGAAGAACCGGTGGCGTGCACCTATTTGATTGTGGGAGGCGGGATCTTGGGTGTCTCCCTCGCGTACTTTTTAGCGCGTGAAGGAGTAAAGGACATTGTCCTCGTCGAAAAAAACACCCTCGCTTCAGGAGCTACCGGTCACGCGGCGGGAAGTCTGGTAGCGAGTGCGGAAATCGACTTGAAAGACTTGGTAAAAAAACACGGCTTCAAAAAAAGTCAGGCGCACTGGAAACTATTGGGTGACACCCTTAATGAAATAAAATCTATTATCCGAAAAGAAAAAATAAAATGCGACTTTGAGGAACAGGACATCCTCTACTGCCGTTTTGGAAAACGACACGAGGCTATCTTGAATGAAGAATACGCTCACCTGCGGAAAATGAATTCTAAAACAAAAATGTTGGATGCTCAAACCCTATCGGGCGTGCTCTCTACTCCTTTTCTCACTCAAGCGGTTTTTTCACCCAAAGAAGGAGTGTCCGTGAACCCCCTGCAGCTCACGCAAAACTTAGGAGGGGTTGCCGCCAAAAAAGGGGTGCGCATTTTTGAACACACCTTCGTGAATCGCGTGAAAGGAAAAATAGCCTACACGCGGGAAGGAACCATTCGCTTTGAGAAAATAATCTGGGCAATCGATGCGGCACATCCCCATTCTCATGTAAAAAATCTCAAAACCACCATTGCCGTCACGCGCCCTCTTACTGCACGAGAATTGAAACAAACTCGGTTGAATAAAAAGAAAATCATTTGGGATGCAAGTGAAAATTATGGGTATGCCAAAGTCACGCGGGACAACCGAATCCTCCTCGGGATGGGTGGAATCATGGTTCACAAAAAGTATTCTAAGAAAGATCCGCACACGCCTCACATGCAAGGGGCTAGGCGCTGGCTCACGCGATTATTCCCCAAGTTAGAAATTACGTTAGACTACGCGTGGTCAGCCACGTATGGAGTGACAAAGAATCATCAACCTCTTATTGAACAAAAAGGAAACCGCTTTGCCATTGCAGGAGCCGGATCCCAAGTACTGTGCGTAGCCGCCGCGCACCAACTCGCACGAAAACTCGCGGGAAAAACCCACCAATTTGATCTGGTGTATTTGTGATCCTAGCGTGATTTCTTGATCTGGACGGGTGACTTAAAAATTCGTTGAAAAGCGAAGAGTATCGGTGGTGGGTTTTTATTTTAGAAAAGGGGTGGATCAACATGCACCATGAGAAATTTCTCTCCCCAACGCCGTTGAAGTTAGGGTTAACGGTGTTTCTTTTCTTACTTTCCTCCGTTGTTTGGGCAGAAATCCTTGTAGTTTCGGATGCGACACTATTTGGTTTTCCTGCAACAGTAATGATGGAAAGTTCTTTTCATTGCGAATCTGCGGCAGATCCTGACTGCGGAAACCCCGAGTACCTTTTGGATTATGCTCTCGTTGATCTTATTTTTTGGTACCTCATTAGCGCAGTCATAACGACGTTACTTGCCATGTTTGTTGTGAAGTCAAAAAAAAGATAATTATTTTCTAATGAACACTTTTTTTACCATGCGAATGCACCGTGGGCACGTAGCCGACGGAGTTTCGTTTTTTCGGTGAGTGATCATGTTCTCATGATTCTTTTTCCGACTGCACGGTTCTTGATGAGTCCTGTTCCGCCTTTCACTTTTGCGGCGTTTCGTACTGCTGTTGCCATTCGCGTTCCGCGAGTAATTTTTGCCATTTTGTGTTTGCTCCTTTGTTCTTTCACTCGTTCACAAAAAGGGGGAATCGGGTGTTAGATAAGTACCACCTTGGTGCAATCTCCGTATAAACGAGTCGTTTCACTTTTCTTCCCAGGCGCGCGCGATTCACGTACATTTATTTTTCATTTATTTTATTTTCATGTTTTTTATTTTCTATTTTAGTGCATCCTTTTTTTTGTTTTCTACTTTAGTGTTTCCTGCTTTGGTGTCTTCTAATTTTTTCTCTCTATTTTCTATTTTCTAATTTCTACTTTCTAATTTCTACCCTCCGTCTCTCATTTTCCTCCCCCTACTTGCTTTTTCTTCCTCCTTTCCGTTTTTTCTAAAAGCACCTATTTTTGAACTTGTTGAGCTGCTATTCTATTCATGTTACCCACTAATCAGCTTCAACTCAAATCCTACCTCTTCTGGGGTATCATTTTCGGTTTGCTTGCTCTGGCCTTTCTTATCGTGATGCCCTTCATGATCGCCATTCTCTCCGCCTACTTGCTCGCGTACATGGCACGGCCCCTCTTTCTCGCTCTGGCGAAGAAAATGCCCTCTAACATCGCGGCCATCACGTGTGTTCTCGTAGCTATTCTCTTAGTCGTAGTTCCCGGCGGCCTCGTCATTATGGGAATCGTCGATCAAGCCGGGGATGCCGTGAGCAAACAAAGCATTGCACGGGACATTCGTCTTATTACCGCCCATCCCATGCTCAAGGGATTAAGCCTTAATGCGATTCAACTCCAAGCCACGTTTGACGACTTCGTCTCCACGACTACCGCGTCGGTGCTGGGATCGCTTCCTAATTTAATGATTGGATTATTCATCACCCTCATCGGGATGTACTACATTCTCTCCAGTTGGGAATCCATCTCGGCTGAACTGCGAAAGCACATTCCTTCCACGAATAAAGATCGAATTATACGAAATTTAGAGACGACGACGCGTGCTATTTTGTACGGAACCCTCGCCATGGCTATTCTTGAGTTTGCTGTCTCCCTCATTGGATTTTCTCTCTTGGGAGTGGAATCGGGAATCATCCTCGCGTCTATTATCTTCATCCTCGCGTTTGTACCCAGCATTGGTCCCATTCTCGTATGGGCTCCCCTCGCTATCTATTACGCGTCCATTCAGAGCTATTTCGTGGCAGCCGGGATATTCTTCATCGGCCTCATTCTCACAGTAGGAATCGAGACGGTTCTCTATGCGAATTGGATCGGAGACCGCGCTAAAATTCACCCCTTAGTCATGATTGTGGGAGTGATTGGGGGAATTAGCCTGTTTGGAATATTCGGATTCATCTTCGGACCCCTCATTTTGGCCAGTGCCATGAACGTCGTGAAAAGCGCCATGCATTCCGAAGAATAGGGAAAAATCTTCCGGTTGCGATAATGCTATTCTGCGCGTTTTTAGATCGTGCTTGTTTTTTTTGAGACATAGTTCTGTATAAACTCTTAGAGACATACTGGTGTATGGCTGATGTTTTGTTCCTCGGACCCTTACTCTCTATCATCATGCTCGCGCTGGTCGTGATTGTGGCCCTCAAGTTTGGAAAAGACATTATTTGGCTCATTATCAATAGTGTGATTGGAATTCTCTTCCTCATCGTGATTAATTTCCTTCCCATTGTGAATATCACTATCAATATCTGGAGCGTCCTCATCGCCGTATTTGGGGGAATTCCTGGAATCATTCTCCTTATTCTTCTCGACTTGCTCAAGGTGGCGTTCTAATGAATTCCTTTCTCTCCAATGGAGTTGCGGAATGATCTTTCATTCCCTCGGACTAATCTTTCTTCTCGTCGCCGTGGGTTTTTTCCTCGGGTGGGGAAACCCTACCAACGTGACCAGCGACCTCATCTTGGGAGGAATTTTCGCCATCCTAGGATATAGTGGCGTGACGTATCGAAACCCCCTAACTCCCGTAGTCGATCAATTCAACCAAATGGTGAAACAAGTCCAAGACGATAGGGTCGCCCCCACTTCGTATGAGAGTGCGGGAGAGAGCGTTCAGCGTATTCGCGTCGAGGCTCGGAAAACGGCTCGCGCCCTTAAGGAAGAAGCACAAAATCGAATCGATCGAATTATTCACGATACCCAGAACACGATGGCCGAGGGTGCAAAGTCCTGAGTCTTTACTTGATACTTGAAAATAATCGCAACAATTGATTTGAAAAATAAAAGGAACGAATGGAGGAACATTCAATGAATACCCTACAGACTATTGGAATTATATTATTGGTATTATGGCTTTTCGGATTTGTCGGACTGCCGAGCATCGGAGCCGTGGTTCACATTTTGCTTGTTGTCGCCATCATCCTAATTGTTTTGAGTTTGATTAAAAAAGTGTAGAATGATTGTAGAAAAATTGTATTTTCTTGAATCATTCTTTTTTTTATTTTTTTTCTTAAATCATTTTGGCGCAAAAATACATCGACGTGTTTATAGGAAGATTGGTGTATGGGTAGTGTACAACAACGACAACTGACACACGAAGCGGATTTTATTTTCCGTCAATCAAATACACTATTTGCGGTGCACGCACCGTGTTTTGCTGGATGTTAACATGGATTAAACAACGTTATCTTGAGGTGATAATCGATATGCAAGAAATCAGACAAATGAACAAAGAATACGATTCGGGCATTCGAACCTACGAATTAAAAGGAAAAAAAGTCATGGCAGCCAATGGAAAAGACATTGGGACAATTCAAGAAATTCGATTGGATCCGAAGACCATGGATTTAGATGGAATTGAAATTGATCGAGGCTTTTTTGGCACCGATACATTCATTGGAAAAAAATACATTACTTCTCTTTCCAGCGAAGGCGCAGTACTCAACATGAGTCCGGTCGCAGACTACAAAGGCTTGAAAGTCTTTGACTCGAATGGGAAAGAAGTGGGAACCGTTAAAGAAGTGCGAACGGAAGGAAGAACTAACACGATCTCGGCGATCGTGGTGGGGACAGGAATCCTGACGAACGATGCTGTCTTCTCTAAATCGGACGTGCGGGGCGTGGGCGAAAGCATCATGCTCAATGTCGCCGTCGACGAGAATGCCATTAAAGTGGGTGGAATCACTCACTAGTCGGGAAGTACGGAAGGGGTGACCTCCTCGTATGCGCGAAGGCGACGAGGGCTCAGGCACTAAAACCGTGGCATGAGAGAACAATTCCCGCGGAGGGAGTTGTTCCTCTCTTCATCGCCACCCGCTAAAAATTAATCGTTATTTTACCATATTACTATTGCAGAGAAATATAGTATTGCAAAGAAAATGGAAGGAATTAATGAATGACTCACCGGTTGAAATTCAATACGCGTGGGAGAAAGCTAGAAAACACTTTGGAGGTGGAATCGAATGGCTACTAAAACAAGCGAAACACGAATCCTAGATCGGGATTTTGAAGATAAATTAATTCCAATTTAAGCGAGGCGCAGCGACAAATCAACTCAAGCATGAGTGACGCGCACAAATACATGAAGAAAAAACAATCCATGGTGGAAAACGCCGTGAACGAACGCCCTTTTGAATTTGTGATTGGGGCATTTTTAGGTGGACTCTTGATTGGGGCTCTCATCTCAAAGAAGGGATAAATCATGAGCTTTGCAAAAATGGTGGGGGATATTGCCAAAGGTCTAGGGAGCGTCCTCTTTCACACGCACGCGTTGAAAGAATTACTCTCTTCCTCGATTAAACTAGGCATTGAAGGGGGAATCGCCGCCGCGACCCCTTCCCTCTTGCGACTCGTGGGAGTAGGCGCTGTATTGGCCACGGGAATATTCCTCCTGGGTACCGGTTTCGCCACGTGGATGAGTCCATTCTTTGAGACGCCGGGCGTAGGGTCCATGGTCGCTGGAATCATCTTGTTAGCGGTGGGTGGATTCTACGTTTATTCTCAGAAGTAAGACTATTTTGAGAAAAGAAAGGTGATTCTTTTTCCCCCCATCTCTATAATTTCTTTTTTTATTTATCTTTAGAGGGTGTGGAAAGGCTCGTTCGAATCTCCTCGGCAAGGAGGCGATTTAGTTGATCTCGAATCGAGAGAAAGTTCTCGGCATCTTTAACTGCGAGCGCGATGGAGACCACATACGAGTCCTTGGCTATTTTTTCCACTATCACGGGGTTAGCTCGGGTAGCCGTCTTCTTCGCGCTTTCCTTCTGAAAGAACTGCGTGAGAACTCCTTCTATTTGAGACACTGGAATTTTGTTTGGAATTTCTGCCGTGAGGGTGGTGTGAAATCCCGTGCGGAGGTTTGAAAGATTCGTCAAGCGTTGTTTTGCAAATTCACTGTTGGACATTACTACCGTATTACCCTCCACATCCGTGAGGCGTGTGGAACGAGAACCAATTTTTTGCAAGCGAAGAATATCTCCATTGAGGGTGCGAATGTAATCTCCATACGCCGCCGGACGATCCAACTGAAGCACGAGACCAGCGAAAATATTGGCCAAGGATTCTTGAGAGGCGAGTCCGAGAATCAGTACTCCCACACTGGTCACGGCCAGCAGTCCCGAGATTTCTACTCCAATCGTGGAAAGCGCGAGCACGCTCCCTAAGGTAATGAAAATAATCCGGGTTATTTTTCGAACAAATGGGAGGAGCGTTAAGTCAAAACGATAGGGTTTGGTTTGGGACTCCTCATAATACCAGCGCAGCACTCCCCCTACGGCTTCGGCGAGCGTGTATGCTGCGAGAAGAATGAGGATCGCCACCATGTAGGTGGAGAGCGTGGACTGAACAATCGATAGATTGGGAACAATACCTGACATGACTAAGATAGAGAGGACGATAATGCTCAGGCGGAGAGGATTCTCGATGTACTGCATGACATAATCATCGAGCGTGAGGGCCGTGCGATGCGTGATGTGCTTCATCGCCTTCAGGGCGGAGGAATGAATCAGTTTACCCAATAAACTACCCGCCCATGCGATGAGGAGAAGCTCCACTATCACGAGTGCCCAATCTAAAAAAAGCATATGAATTTTCTCTGAGGGAAGAATTAAAACGCTCTCCCCTGCCATTTGAAAATACAATGAAAGAGTTATTCTTCATCTAGATGAAGGGCGCGCGTGGGCTTCATTACAACGGAAGGATCTTTTTTCCAGTCTTCGTTCACATCCACATACAATTCTAACTCATTCCCTTCCGGATCGAGAATATACATGGAGTGCGTCACGTGGTGGTCGCCAAAGCCAATGATCTCCACACCCTTTTCTTTCAAAACGCGAATGGCTTCCTTTAATTCTTCATCTGTGTTGCCGATCTTGAAACCCATGTGATACAGGCCTGGCGTCGGACTCGTTTTTGGGGAGGGTTTTGTTCCGACGGGAATAAGTAGTAACTCATGATGCGTGCGCCCACTCGAAAAAGCGACGGCGCCATTTTGAGAACCCACGACGCGAAAACCTAAAATATTTTCGTAAAAATGTCGCATTTTCTTACTATCATA
>CAYHJZ010000005.1:0-18907 GCA_964357115.1 uncultured archaeon
CCGTGGCATTACCGGAAAAATTTATGGAAGCCGCCGAAAAAGGAGAAGAATTCGAACTCATTGACCCGCACAACAAACAAGTGGTGCGCCGCGAAAATGCCAAATTATTGTTTGACGAATTAGTTACAAGTGCGTGGAAATCCGGCGACCCGGGAATTGTGTTCATTGACCGAATCAACCGAGACAACACGGTGCCCCACATCTACGAGATTGAAGCCACTAATCCGTGCGGAGAACAACCCTTAGGACCGTATGATTCATGCAACCTTGGAAGCATCAACCTCGCCAAATTTGTCTCCCCGCAAGGAGAAGTCGAATGGGACGCGCTACGAACCACCACTCGAAACGCGGTGCGATTCTTGGATAACACGATTGACATGAACAAGTATGTCATTCCCCAAATCGAAAAAATGAACAAAGGAAATCGACGTATTGGGTTAGGAGTCATGGGATGGTCGGACATGCTGTTCAAGCTCAACATCCCCTACAACTCGGAAGAAGGATGCGCGTTCGCTGAAAAGATGGCCAAATTCATTCGAGAAGAAGCCGATGCGATGTCGCAAGAACTCGGAAAAGAAAAAGGAGTCTTTCTCCACCACAAGGGGAGCGTCTACGATACGCCTGACGGACCGACGTTTAGAAATTGTGCGCGTGTCACCATCGCACCCACGGGAACGATCTCGATGATCGCTGACTGTTCGGGAGGAATCGAACCCTTGTTCGCCATCTCATTCGTTAAACGAGTGATGGATGGACAAGAATTATTGTACGTGAACGACATCTTCAAAGACGTCGCGATCAAGAGAGGATTCTACAACGAAGCGCTCATGGAAAAAATTGCATCCGAAGGAACAGTACTGCACTGCCACGACGTCCCGGAAGACGTGAGAAAGGTCTTCGTGTGCGCGCACGATATTACACCGTACTGGCACGTTCGAATGCAAGCCGCATGGCAAAAATGGACGGATAATGCGATTAGTAAAACTGTCAATTTTTCTCACGACGCCAAATTGGAAGACGTGAAAGAAGTCTACACTCTCGCGTACAAACTCGGATGCAAAGGCGTCACGATCTACCGCGACGGAAGCAAAGGATTTGACCAACAAGTCCTCAACTTGAACGTGAAAGGAAAATCCAATCAGCAAGTCGAAGACGAATACAAGATGAAAATCATGGGAAATAAGACCGGTGGAGAAGTCAAGAACTGCGAAAAATGCGGAGGAAAAAATCTGCACATGCAAGAAGGGTGCGCCACGTGCATGGACTGCGGATACGGATACTGCGCGGTCTAGAAACAGAATTATTGATTTGGCCTACTGCGGGAGTTCATCTCCCGCACGTAGTCCTTCATTACCGCCGATCGAAATCGACGCTCGGTACCGCCGGACGAAAACGGCGATTTACACTTGCGAGTAGGGCCGGGAAACCGCGGCTACCCTTGAACGGGGGCACTCTTTCCCGACCCTTTCGCCTACTTGTTTGAATCTCTCTTCATTCAATTCTACCTTTTGAACAAACGAGTTATCGTGCAACGATAACTCTACCCCGGCCCCGTCGATCGGAAGCGACGTTTTAAAACAAATCGACCCCCTCTTTCTTTCATGAAACGTACTCACGCTTGTGGAGCACTGACTAAAGCAGAAGCAGGGCACCCAGCAATATTGGAAGGGTGGGTAGATGCGTACCGGCAAACGGGGAAGATTGGATTCTTACTCCTGAGAGACCGAACGGGTATTACGCAAGTGTTTGTGAACAAGGAATTAGCCGCAGAATATGGTCATCGTTTCAAACCTGAAAGTGTAGTTCGTGTGGAAGGAAAAGTGAACGCTCGTCCGCCAAACCAAATCAAAGCCGAAATGAAAACCGGAGAAATTGAACTCGAAGCCCAAAAAATAACCATTCTCTCGGAAGCTGAGACACCCCTTCCAATTGACTTGGGAATGGGAGACACGACGACTTCGCTCGACAAGCGACTCGACTACCGATTCTTGGATGTGCGAAGAGAAAAAATCAAAGCCGTCTTTACGATTCGCAGCCGCGTGTTTCAAGAAAGCGTGCGCTTCTTCAGCGAAAACGGATTCATCAACATTCAAACACCTAAACTTACTGCTTCAGGAGTGGAGTCGGGAGCGGAAGAATTCAAGATGGATTACTTTGGAAAAACCGCTTCGCTCGCGCAATCTCCCCAAATTTACAAGCAAATGTTTGTTGTGTCGGGGCTAGAAAAAGTGTACACGATTGAACCTATTTTTCGAGCCGAAAAATCCCACACGACGCGGCACCTAACCGAATTCACGGGGCTCGACTTCGAGATGGGATTCATTGAAAGCCAAGAAGATGTCATGCACGTGATTGAAAAATACTTGAACCAACTCTTGACACGAATAAAAGAAACGTGCGCGGAAGAATTGAACACGTTAGGAGTCACGATCACGGTTCCCACGCACATTCCTCGATTGTCGATGCACGAAGCGAGAAAAATACTCCAGACGCAAGGAAAAACCATTCCTGAGAATGATGACTTAGACGCGGAAGGGGAACGAATGATTGGAAAATACATTCAAGAAAAACACGGAAGCGACTTCGTGTTCATGCTAGACTACCCCTGGGAAAAAAGACCCTTTTACCATCAACGACCCGAGCACGATCACCGAACCACGAATTCGTTCGACTTAGTGTACAAAGGAGTCGAGATTGGAACAGGAGCGCAACGCGAACACCGATTGGAAATCCTCCGCGCACAAGCCCAAGAGAAAGGAATCGACTTGGAAAAAATGCCCTTCTATATGGATATTTTCCGCTACGGTTGCCCCCCTCATGGAGGCGTCGGACTCGGACTCGACCGCATCGTGAAACAAATGCTTAACCTCGAAAACGTGAAAGAAGCGATTCTATTACCCCGCGATCCAGAACGATTGACGCCATAATTTAAAATTCACAACAACGTGCGGGAGGTATGCCCCGCACACGTGCTAGAGGACCTTACGATGGAAGACGCGTGAAAATTCGAAGTGTACATTTGGTCAATCCCGCGCACAAAGGGAAAAATATTAATCCAGGGTGGGGCGGTATTAACATTCGTTTCCATCCCCGAAGAAGACAAGGGCCACGATATGCGGCAGACGTGTATGTGTCCGACACTCTTCATGAAGTGGGGCACGTGCATCAAGCTATTTTTCACCACCGCAAAGGGCTCCGACTTAACACCGAAAGTTGTCTCGCGAACTTCGAAGAAGAAATCATACGACATCTCGGATTCGGATCGCCCACCGTCAGTGAAAAAAGCGTTTGGAAGGACCTCCGAAAAGGGATGAAAGGTGCGCGGGAAAAAACATATCACATAGAACACCCCTACGCCAAATTGGCCTACGATATCCGATCGATGTTCACGACGAAAAGAGCACTTTTACGAGCCGTTGTAAGAATGTATCGCGACCCGAAAATGAAACCGATCATTGAAGAAATGAATCGACTACGCATTGACGCCAAAGGACCAAAATTCCGCAAAACCCACGCACTCCTTCTAAAGGTACTACGATATTTTCAAGCGTATGCCAAAAAATATCCACAAAGTCCAACACAATAAGGGCGAGTTATTTCTTTTTCTTCGGCAGGTGCTTCTTTCCCGAGATGTGAAAGATTCTCCCTTGAAGGGAGGGGTTTTCTTCCTCCACCGGGTCTTTTTTGGAACGCTTCCTTCGAGAGGTTTCCTGAGGCATACTCCACGAAGCTTTTTTGGGCTTCAAAAGCCTGCCCTTCACGAGTCTAAAATGGTTTTTTTATAAACTGGAAGTGACGTCTAAGGTACAGATGCGTACCCTTTCTATTTCACCCTCCCGCGACGGTGGCTTTTCTCTTCTTGTACGCATCAACTCCAATCGCCCCTACTAATCGCCTTCATCTGCGGAAAGTGCCATTCGTGGAAAAAGGGCTTGAACTTTTGAAAAAAAACACAGAACTAAAAACACGAAAAACGGGGATGAGAAGATGAAACGAGATATGATTGACACAATATTCAAGGGCAAACCCGCCACCGCCACCATTCGAGGGTGGATCAAGCGAAAAAGAGACTTCAAGGGCACGCTCATCTGGCTACTGAGAGACGGAAGCGGAGAAATGCAGGCCGTCCTATCCAAAGAAAGCATCCCGGATGGGAAAGCGTACGAAGCCGCGCGGAAAGCCCTTATGGAGAGCTCGGTGGAAGTCGAAGGGAAAATAAAACTAGAGGAGCGGGCACCCGGAGGAAAAGAAATTCATGTAGAAGCCGTGAAGGTCATTCATGCAGGAGACGAGTTCCCCATTCAAAAAGACTTGAGCGAGGAGTTCTTGCTCGACGTGCGTCACTTGTGGTTGCGCTCCACGAAAATGCAACACAGCATGCGCGCCTCCGCCACCGTGTTTGAAGCCTTCCACGACTTCTGCAAAAAAGACGGATACATGGAGGTGCAATGCCCCATGTTCGTTTCCGGTGCCGTCGAAGGGGGAAGCGAATTATTCGAAGTGGATTACTTTGGAAAAAAAGCCTATTTGACGCAGAGCTCGCAATTCTACTTGGAAGTGTACGCTCACTCCCTCGAAAAAGTCTACACTCTCGCTCCGAGTTTTCGTGCGGAACCCTCGCGAACGCGACGACACTTAACCGAGTTCTGGCACGCCGAATGGGAGACGGCGTTTTCTCACTTAGATGATTTGATGAAGTGGGAAGAACGAATGATCAAGCACGTCGCCAAGTATGTATTGGATCACGCGCCCGCGCAATTGGGTTATTTTGGAAGAAAAGAAAGCGTACTCGAAAAAGTCGTTAAACAAAAATTCGAAACCTTTACGTATGATGAGGTGTTTGACATCGCGCAGAAGAAATTTCCCGAACTCAAATGGGGAGACGACTTACAAGAAGCCCACGAACGCGAAATCACGAAAGACTTTGACGTGCCTATTTTGGTGCACCATTACCCCACCAGCTTGAAACCCTTCTACCATCGACCCGACCCCGCACGACCGGAAACCGTGTTGTGCTGCGACATGTTAGCGCCGGAAGGATATGGAGAAATCATTGGCTCAGGAGAACGATGCTGGGAATATGCCGAACTCTCTAAGCGAATGAAAGAAGCCAAACTCAAGGAAAAAGACTACCAATGGTACGTCGACCTACGCAAATACGGAAGCGTTCCTCATACAGGAGGAGGGCTGGGTTTGAGTCGGCTCACGATGTGGCTATTCGGAATGGAGCACATCCGAGACACGGTGGGATTCCCCCGCACGATGAACCGAATCACGCCTTAAACAGCGTGAATAAATAGGGGGAAAGACACCGGACTAAGTATGCCGGCGAACAACCCCCGAAGACGACTGGAGAAAAGTCGACAAGGAAGACGTGTACGGATTCGAAGAGGACCCGTGGAAGAGATTCCTAAGCACACTACTGGAGAAAACATCAATCCAGGATGGGAAGAAATTAATATTCGCTTTCACCCTGAACGAACGAATGAGCCCCGATACTCGGCGCGAACGAGAGAAGATGAGCTCCGCCATGAAAGGGGGCACGTTCATCAGGCCATTTTTCACCATCGAAGAGGATTCAAGCTCAACGTGAATAGTACGCTTGCCGTATTAGAAGACCGAATGATCAGACAACTGGGATTCGCATCAAAACCAGCCAATGAATACTTTTCAATGAGCAGAAGAGATATACTCATTAAAATGAAAAATGATTTGAAGAGTGCATTCCCAGGAGCCACTCCAGTCCCATCCTATATTGCCACACTGTTTCCGACAAAAAGAGCATTACTTTTCGCCGTTGTTCGCGCGTACAGAGATCCAAAAATGAGTAGATTAATCGACGAGCTCAACACTTACAATACATATATGGGGATAGATAGTGAAATAATACAAAAAAATGCAAGAGCTGTTTTGAAATACGTTAGCTACTTTGAGAACTACGCTAAAAAGATCGCACGGCGAAAATTGCGACAACGAATCATTGCATTCTTCCGAAGACGATCCCAAAAATAGTTCTACTTATCTACTTCTAAAAAAAAAAAAAAAAAAGTTGGGGTTCCTAAAAGGAACCCGATTTCCTTTTTCCCGGGTTTTTGGAAAAAAAGCCGAATTAGACGCAGTTGCTACCATTTCCTGTCGGTGTACATGAAGAGTTGGTGGTCACCAAGAACTTGTCCAAGCGATGATCTTGACTTACACACGTAGGAGTTCCAGCAATGTCCGTAAATTCCACCACCAAATTGGCTGAACCGCCCGCCACACTGTAGGGAGCAATTCCTGCCACAGGTAACGGTCTCCACTGGAAGGAAGTGGGAGGAGGAGAAGCAACTCCGTCCGTCCACGTAATCTTTTCAGCGGCACCCGCGAGACTTACTCCGATATATCGACGGTTACCCGAACTAAGCGTATTCACCGAGCGAACCCAAACATAGTAGTTCATGTTCGGCGAAGCGGGAGCCGACAAGGTTACCGGAACAGTCAAAACAAGACCACCTGCTGCAGCTGAACAACCGAGTAACTTCTGTCGCACCGTAGTCTCGGAAAGGTAGCTGAACGTTTCTAAGCTACTTCCCAATGTTCCTGATTCAGCTTCCACAATAAACGCATCGCGCTTGGATGTGACAGGCGTAGCTGAATTGTACGTGTAGGCACAATTGGGCGTCAAAATTGTATCATTATCAATCGCATCGCAGATGCGCACCGCGAAATAGTACGGTGTGCTCGGAGACAATTGCTCGCCCGTAAAGTCGAGGACTTCATTGTAGTTCGTTCCGGGAACGCCGGCGACGCCATTCTTAAATCGACCCGCAGTGACTGCGGCGTCAAATTCAGTGACATTTGTAATCGGAGTCGTAGACCATGCCACGGTAGATCCACCCCATGCCACATGAGCAATCGTCGTGACACCCGCACTCAACACGGAGTCTAAGTATCGATCCGCGGTCGCAGACCAACTCACATCAATTTGAGCCGGAGTGGATGTTCCTGTGACGCCGGCTAAATTACTAACGGGAGTTGGCGCGTCATCGTCGACAGGCCACGTGCCCGGAACGATGCTACTGCGTAAAACGTAGTTGCTTGTTCCCTCATTACAGACGATTCCAAAAGTGGGATCGTTTTCCACAATGACAGCATCCTTCAACGTCGTATTCGAAATGGAACCCAACGCGGAAAGCGAAGCTTGAACAAAATCATAGGTGCTCCCATCATCATCCGAAATCAGGCCACCTTGAAATTCAATGGTTGCTTGACGCTCTGTATCCCCAAGCCTCCCACCGGGGAAGTAAGTCTGGGCACTCAAGACAATTCCACTATCCGTCGTACTGGGAGCCGCGCACATTCCGCTCGTCCAAGTAAAGGGAAACTCAGCGCTTCCCGTTAGTGAAACAGGAGTCCCAGGCATAAATCCAGTAAACGAAGCGGCGGGAAGATTAGGAATCGCTGCCGAAGCGGTTCCGGCTACGACGGGAAAGTTTCCTGCCAAGTCAAATGCGACAATGGCAAAATGATACGTTGTTCCGGGAACAAAGTTTCCGGGAAAGACCACATCAAAGGATTGAACCGTGGTCGCGGCTTGAGGAGCGGGTGTCGGAGCGAGAGTCAAGTTATCGCCATCCAATTCCGAAACCAAATCGTTGTCCGTGTCGACTACACTATCAGCCGTGAGGAAAATAGTAGTGAATTCTGCGAACACGTTGCTTGAAATGGGACTCGTTGAGAAAGCGATTTGATAACTCGAGGGATCACCCGTGTCGGCCGTTCCATCTTCAAAGGGAACGGTCCACTGCAACGTAATAGTATTGGTTCCCAGTGCACCCGTAGTAGCAGTCAAGTCTGCAATCGCATCGGGAGCATCGGTGTCGGCAATCGGAACACACGCAGCGGTGTCAAAGACACAGCTTCCATTACACGCCAAGGTTCCGCTCGCGTATCCTTCCGAGACACACGTGGCCCCATTCAACGCGACGCCGTCGCATTGCTCGCTACCATTTACAATTCCGTCCCCACACACGGGACCCAGACCCACACACGCGGACGTGTCGAAGGATAAACAATTGGAAGCACACGCTAGTGTTCCGCTCACAAAGCTCTGCGTAGAACAGGTTTGACTATCCAAGTCGGTTCCGTCACAGACTTCGCTGCCTTCCTGAATATTATTTCCACACACCGCGCCCCCGCCCCCGCCACCGCTTCCGCCGGCGTTGAGCACAATCGTGTGCGTGAACAAGTCAATGTTATCGTCAATCGAGTTTTCTGTCGCGGGAAAAATTCCGCCGACGATCACTACGAGCACAATCGTCGCCACGAGGACGCCGCCGCCAATCAAGAGTAAGTATTCCAATGCTCCCTGTCCGGAAGTCGATTGAGTTTTTTTGTTTTCTGAGCGCAACGTCCCACCCCGCAAGTCCATAGGTTTAGGCAAATGGTTTTCGGTTTATAAGGGTTCAGTCAAGATGGGGGGATTGGCATTCAGTCTAAGGTTCGAGGATTGTTTTACCTTTTGAGGAGCGAACCAAAAATGGTATTAAAACCCAAAAAGAAACATAGGGAGTGTGGGCTCCTCCAAGAACCCGCTTGTTTCTCCTCACAGGAGCCGGGATGTCCTCCTCGGCTCCTTTTTTTCTTTTCAAACGCTCTTAAAAAGAAGAGAAAACCTAAACCCCTATCGAGGTGCGTAGTATGAAGAAACCGATTATCCTAGCTATTTTTGCCACTGCGCTGGCCGGAATCATTCCGAGTGTTCACGCCAACGAATGGGTGAGTGCCATCACGGAACCGCTGCGCATCCTAACGAACGAAGCCCTGCAGTTTGACTTCATCACGCGCTTCATTGTACTCCTCTTCTCCCTCGGCGTCGCCGTTATTGCGTTTTCCGCATGGAAACGAAAACCCCAATTTCGATTAAAGTGGATTGCGCTAGGATTCGGACTCATCGCGCTGAAGTGGTTGCTCAAAGTCATGGATTTGTTCGTGAGCACGGGACAATTCTTCCCCGATCACGCGGAAAACGTGATTGAGTTACTCAGCTTAGCCAGCATCGCGTACGCCATTTTTGCCCCGTCAGAAAGGAAAGGATAAACGAGGCACGTTTCGCATGGCCGACGACGCAACCTTCGCCAAAGCTCTCCAACTCGACGTGAGGAAAAAAATCTACACGATTATCGAGTCTTCGCCCGGGCTCCACTTTAGAGAAATCCAACGACGAAGCGAGTTAGCCGTGGGAAGTTTGCAGTACCACTTAGACTACTTGGGAAAGCACCACATTGTTCGCACGCAAAAAGAAGGAAAGTTTGTTCGCTACTATTCGGTGCGCGGACCCAGCGTGGGAAACGACGCGGGAAACCACTTGGGACAGCAGACGATGGCGTTTCTGCGTCACGACTCGACGAGAAAAATTATTTTATTCTTACTCACGGAAAACCGAGCCAACAATGAAACGATTGCCGCGCACATTGGATTGTCTCCCTCCACGACGAGTTGGCATTTGGATAAACTCGTCGAAGCCGGTGTAGTGGCACGACAGCGCGAAGGGAGAAAAACATTCTTCTCCCTAGTTAATGCCGCATCGGCGAAAAACTTGCTCGTGAGCTTCAAACAGAGCTTCTTCGATCAAGCCGTCGACAATTTTGTCGAGCTTGCGGAAGTGCTTTCGGGAGAAGACGAAGAAAAAAGCAGCGTCGAAACGCAGACGCTTCCTTAATTCAAGGAAATGCCGACGCGATCGCCAACACTCACGTTGTGCGCCGCAGACCAGCCCGCATTCACTTCTAACACGAGCTGCGCATTTCCTCGAGGAGCGTACACAGGACACGGATCCGCATCGCAGGGCGTCATCGTCTGAATGTCGACGACGATTCCATCCTGAATCCAAATCGCATCTAAAGGAATAAGGGTGTTTTTCATCCAGAACGCGTGCGCTTCACTCGAATCAAAAACAAATAGCATGCCCGCGTCGTCGGGAAGAAACGTGCGACCCATGAGACCGGTTTCTCTTGCTATGGACGTGTCGGCAACCTCGACGACAACACACGATGAATCAAAACACACGCGAGGAGAAGAAGATGAGTCGGAAGGGAAGGGAGATTCGGAAGAAGGGGAAAGGCACCCGGAGAAAAGAAATACGAAGACGAGAAGAAAAGCGGAGAGAATCATTTCATGCGTGGAAAGGGACATTAAAACAAAAAGACGCGGAGACTAAAAAGGCAAGAGGGTTATTTCCCCGAAACAATCTCAATTACGTCGCGGTTCTGGAGCTCGTGATCTTTCCCCAAGAGCATGCGGGTTTTCACATTAATCGCCTTAATGAAATGGTTTCCAAAATCGGTGTGCAAACGAAACGCAAAATTTAGCGTGGTGGAATGAGGAGGCATTAAGTAGCAATCCGGCATCGTTCGACCTTGCGAATCGACGAGACCTTTCGTTCCCCCGGGAAAAACAGCAATGTACCCTAAACTCTTGAACACGGTCTCATCGAGCACGTGCTGCACGCCCGTTCCTTTCAAGGGTTGCACGACTTTTTCCTTAATGTAAGACAACCCCTTCTCTTGCGCCTCGGAAAGCGTGCCCTTAATTTTGTAGTCTTCCGCCCCCGGAACATATTCAATGATTCCGGCTTTGTCGGCTTTCTTCAACGTCAACTCGGCTTCAGCGGCGCAGGGGAGAATCAACAACTGCGGAAAGGCCGCGCGCAACTTCTCGACGTTTTCTTTCGCATGGGGCAAATCGCTCTTGTTTGCGGCAATCACAATGGGTTTGGAAATCCCGCGCAAGGAACGAATGAACACTATTTTGTCCGCATCGTCCCAACTGGGCAATTTTTTCTCGGATAAGCGAGACAACGACAAGGCTTTGTCCACGTGCAAATCGGAAATACCTAAACCCGACAAGCCTTTGGAAATAGCATCAATGACTTGCGTCTTATTCGCTAACGGAGCGCGACCAAACTTTCCCCAGTTGTTATTCAGGATGCCAAGCATCCATAATTCCAATTCCTCTTCCAAAAAACGAACATCTTTACACGGATCATGCGACCCCGCTGCAACCGCTTCACCTTTCTCATTCGTGGAACCCGAAGCATCCACCACATGAATCAGCACATCGGCTTGGCGCAAATCATCCAAGAACTTATTTCCCAAACCCTTTCCTTCATGCGCACCAGGAACGAGGCCGGCAACATCCAATAATTCTACGGGAACAAAACGCGTGTGGTTTACGCAGAAACCCGAGCGAGGATTGCATTGCACGTTGAAATCCACATCCGCACATGCCACACGGACAAAACCCACGCCGCGATTGGGTTCAATCGTAGTAAATGGGTACGCGGCGCGCGCCACATCCACCATGGTCGCGGCGGAGAAAAAAGTAGACTTTCCAGCGGAGGGCTTACCCACAATTCCAATCAGCATTCGCACACACCATCCAAAAAAATAAATCGCACACTCACTAAAAAAAATTAGAGAATGCGAACTTTGTTGAACTCCTTGACAATGGCATCCGTGTGCGAGGGGGTGAGACTCTGATCCAACACGCTGGGTTCGGCCGTGACGTGGCAGCCGAGCGCAAAGGCATTGGAAACATCCTTCGGAGAACGCAACGAGGCGGCGAGGACATGAGCATCCAATTCATGGGCTTCGAACGCAGACATCATTTCCTCAATCTCGCCCCAGGGATCGAGCTTGGAATCCATCATGTGACCCACGTAAGGAGCAATATAGTGACCCCCCGCGAGAGCGGAGAGAATTCCCTGCGCGGCCGAATACACAGCCGTGAAGCAGAGCTCCATCTTATCGTGATTCAAGGTGGGGGCAATAGAGAAGCCATTCCGGTCGGCGGGAATCTTAATAATCGCTTGAGGCAGGACCTCGTGAATGGTTCGGGCGTCTTCTAACAGCTCATCAGGCGTCTCTCCCGTGGCTTGGACGAAGATGACTTGCTCTTTATTCAACAAATTGGCTAAACGCTTCACGTGACCAAAACGATCCTTGACCCGGGCCTTCGACAAGAGGATGGGATCCGTGGTAATTCCCTTCACAAAAGGCTGCTTTAACCAGCGCTCGGCCTCGAGGATATTCGCAGTATGGACGAAAACGGTCATACTAAGGAAAGGCCTTCAAAGCCTTTAAAAATGGGGATTGAGTGGTGGGTGGAAAAGGCATTCATAATGACTCCTAGAAGAAGACAATCTCGCCCCTCTCGATTCCCAACAAGGCCCGTTGCTCCGCGAATAGAGCAATACAAGGGAAATACACAAGTACCTCAAACTCGATCCCCCGGCGAAGAACAAAAAGCCCCTACCATTATTTGCTGGGTTGATCCCAACACCCCCAAAAGAATGATTATTACCAAAAAAGAATGGAATGCACGAGAAACAAAAATAAGAGGCATCCCAAGAAAGCATGTCATCACTATCGTTGCTCACCACCTTCAACAGGGGAGAACCCATCTAGAGGCATCGCGCCTTTGCCAAAGAATGCTTCAAAAAATGGGTGCATCTTTGAGCATGCGAGAGCTAGTTAATTATCTGTACCCATGGAGACCACCCTCCGGCGAAAAGGATCTTCATTTGGCTTTTAGAGAAATTGCGCAAGAGCGATCGCTTGAAGAGGCGAAAAAAGAATTAAGAAAAGTAAGAAACCTGCGAGCGCAAGCAGCCCAGCGTAAAGCGGAGAAAAAAGCAGCAATGGAACGACGAATAGCCGAAAGAAGCGCAAAGAAAGAAAGAGCAGAAAAAGGAAAAAAGAAAAGAGTCCCGCAGGATCCCTTAATAGCACTCGAGAATCGCAAAAAAGCAATGAAAAAGAGATGGACCAATCAGGAATACCGCGATAAAATGAGTAAAGTGGGGAGGGATGCAGCAGCCAAACTCAGCGACAACCCTCATGTCAACCGAAAACGAAGCATTACGATGAAGAGAATTAGGGAAGAAGAAAGAAAAAAAAAGCAAAATGGAGGAACAACGATTCCGAAAGAAGATTCAATTGTTCGCCCTGGAAGATTAGACCGAGCTAAACAACTCGTCATGCGATCGGCTATTCTAAGTTTATCCCCAGTCGAAAGAGACATTGCAATAATGTTTCTACAAAAAATTCCAATAAAAGAAATAGCCAAAAAAGTCGGACTGCCACTCGCACGAACTGAAGAACTCAAAGATCACGCGATGCGAAGAATACACCAAATCGTTAGCGGAGAATATCACCCATAAAAAAAAGTTATTATCTATTTGGGTTCCTATCAGGAACCCGATTACTTTTCGCCGGCCTTTTCGTAAAAGGCCGAATTAGAACTCAATCCCTTTTCTCGCGTAAATCTTTTTCATGTAGGGGTGTTTCTTCAAGTCCATTACTGTGATGTAGTCCGCTACATCCAACACTTCTTGCGGTGCGTTTCTGCCCGTCAACACGACTTCGGTGTGCGCGGGCTTTTTCTCCAACATACTTAGCACTTCCGCCACAGGCAAGAGGTTCATGTTCAAGGCTACATTTAATTCATCAAAAATAACCAAGTCGAATTTCCCCGACGCCACAGCCTCCGCACCCTTTCCAAACGCGCGAGATGCGAGAGACGAATCATACGACGTGGGAACAAAGCACTCTCGGCAATACCCGGAAAACGTTCCGGCCTGAATTTCCACATCGTGCGCATCCTGATTCTTGCACCGGACGTTGAAACTATCCATACTCATGGGCAAACCAAAGCGCTGCAACGCGAGCAACTCGCCCGTGTAGCCAATCTTCATGAACTGAACCATATACACACTCAAGCCGTGACCCATGGCACGCAAAGCTAGTCCCAGCGACGCGGTCGTCTTGCCTTTGCCATTGCCCGTGTACACGTGCACGAGACCCTGTTCCAACTTACTCATGAAAAAAAACCTATTCAAGTAAGACGGAGGAAATAGAAAAAGGCACCCTATTCGTAGACCCAACGACGAACCACGTTAGTCGAGCAATGATTGGGCAGTTCGGTCGTGATGCCGCCGCACAAGTAATTGTAGGAGCCGACTAAGTTACAATTGGAAGAGGCATACCGATACGCGACCAACGGATCTAATGTAGAAGAAGGAGCCGTATCTCCGGGACCGGAACCGCCACCCAACACGTGAATCGTCGTTCCGACAGGGTAGGGAATTCCGTCCTGGAGATAATACCCTGCAACCGGCGTGTCGGAGAAGAGGGGGCACATTGTTTTCAACGCGTTCGCAATCCCCGGCTGACTCGCATTCGGAGTAGGAATGGATTGACTGGGTTGCTCGACCAACACTTGCGTCGCAATCACATTCAACGGGTCTCCCGTAGAAATACACGCGTTGCCTTGAATTTCCAAACTGGATTGGGTCGCATACTTGGATTTTAGGGCGCTGGCAAACTTCTCATGATTCCAAAAAACACTCGTCGCTCCGGAATCGTGCGCAATGCACGTGTCGCTCTGCGCGAGCAACTGCAACACGCCCCCCAAATCGGAATGATCAGAGAGGAACGTCTCTCGCCCATCGGGAGCTTCAAGTGTTCCGACTAAGGCGGAGCTCGCGTTCGTCAACACGGCATTCGGGAGCAAGAACGTTCCCGTGGGAGTAGGACCCGCATTACAAGAAAGTTGCAGCGCATACGACTTCGTAGGGTCGCGATAGAAGACGGTAGAAAGATACGTCGTGTTGCTCACTCCCGAAGGAGAGGAGAAGCCGAAGGAACTCGTCTGAGTAAACGGGAGTTTAGGAACACAAGCGCCCGTGACGGGATTCGCATCTCCTACGACGCCATCCGACAACACGTTTCCGCCACCATCAAGACAAACGGAACAATTCGCCGTCACACAACCCGAGACGGTTTTCTTTTCTTCCGAAGCAAAGGGTGTCCAACGCGTCAGAGGACCATTCGCGGAATCGTGCACCACGACTTGAGGGTTTTGACCCAAGGGGCTTTCGAGAATACCATAATACGCATCTCCTTTCCAGGCGGCATTGCTCGACCACTCGGCTAACACGGGAGCGGGTAGGGAAGGACGATACGCAAACGTCTTCGTGGAAGGATTCACCGACGCGACGACTCCCCTATCCTGCGTGTTGAGCGAGACAAACGTGTTATTCGAGGGAATGTCCCACTCGTTCAATGCGACAGAACCCGCTTTGGAAGGGTAGGTTCGCACCACATACGAGGGAGTGCGCACCAAATCGAGCACAGGACCGGAGAACGCGCTTCCGTACCCTTGACGGTGAAAGTCTTGCGAGGCATCATCAAAGCCCACTAACCCATTGAGCGGAAAGTCATAGAACGCAGAGTAGGCGCTCCCCGTGGGTTGAGAAGTAGGAGTAATGGTGACATGCACCGTAGACGCGGGAGAACCGGCGATGAAAAACTCTCCTGGATTGGATGGAGAATTCCACGTGTAGGAAAGATTCACGCGGTACAATCCCGCGTACGGAAGCGCAGTGACTCCCGGAGGATTGCCCGTTACAGTAATGGTCATCTTTCCCGTCGCCGGGTTCACAAAGTCCTTCCATGCATTTCCTAAATCGCTCTTAAAATAATCGGGGGCGTCGGCAAAGCTACTATTCACGAAGAAGGAAACGAAATCCGAGCGGAAGTCATCGTTCAATGCATCGCGCATTAAGTACGCGTCGAAGGATTCGAGGAACGGTTTCTGCGACGTTAAACTCGAAGGCGCACCGGGCGCGTAGGCTTTGTTGAGTACGTCTAATTTCTTCACTAACGAGACCATGAATTGAGTGGCGTCACAATACACAAACGGCTGCTGTCCCGAGAGGTCTTCTTGACACGCGGAGGCATCCACATTGTTCCACTTCCAATCCAACAAAATACGCGGCGTGCTGGTGAGACCGGTGGATCCTTCAATACCATCTTCGCTCACGCATGCGCCCGCGGTGTAGGATTCGAGCTTCACGGCGTACGTGACTTGCGTGCGATCAAACGCAATTTGAGCCACGCGTTGAGCTACGCGATTATGTTGCGCGTGCCAAACGGAATTCGGATTCACTTTAGGGAACGTGATGAATTCAGATAGCGAAACGGGAGCCGAGCCCGGAGCGGAGCGAAACTCCGAGAATGAAAGCGCTTCGACAAAACCACTCGTGTTGTCGGCAAAGAGCTGCATGAGCTCAACTGCATCATTCACGCCATTTACACCAAACTGATCCTCCGAAGTGGATTCGAGGGGAGTCGCGTAGAGGACGATCCCTTTAATGCCGCGCGACTGCAAGGAGGAAATGGCCTCTTGAACCTGAGACTCTTCTTCCGTTCCCTGCCAAAAATCCGTATTCACGCCTTCGCCCAAACCCCAGGGCTTGTTATCCGTGACTACGACCATGACGCGATGCGAGTTCTGCCAAAAACCATTATTCGCTACGGCTTTCGCGGCATACGCCCAGCTCTCGCGCACATCGTCTTCCACGCCAAAACCGGGAATTGTGCCTGTGCTCACAAACTCAGGAGAAAACGTACTCGACAAGAAAGGACACGGAGAACCCACACCAAACGCGGAAGAATACCCATCCGGGGCACCCAAGTAATACACCTTCGCGCGAATCGCGGCCTTACTAAACGACTTCAAATCCAAGGCAATGTTCTGCAACATGGAACATACACCGTTGCGCGGAGAACCCACTCCTTCCGCGCCGCGAATATCGTCAAAATAATCTCCCGCCACCGAAGCGGAGGCGTCCACGACAAAGGCAATATCCACGGCCGTGTCGGAGGGGTTAAGCATCGTGTAGTCTTCGAGGGTGAGGAGACCATATTGTGTGCCGTTCAAGCCAATGTTTTCGACTACAATGTTCTGCGACGCAGCAGGAGAATCGAAGCCCACGTATTGAGCGTAGACTTTTTCTCCAACCGCAAACACGCGGACGCGCGGATCATCCGAATAAAAATTCACAAAGGAGGAATTCAGGTGATCGAGACCGGATTCGTTCATCACAATATCTCGAACGGGACCCGAGAGCGTGTGAATGAATTTGGGTGTGTCCGCATGTTGAGAAGGGACAATCGTTGCGGGTGCATCTTGCGAAAATAAGGAGATGACCCCTCCCGGGAGACCATTCACATTGTAGGGCAAATCGACACCCGTAATCATGGTGAAACCAATCTCGCGATCATCGGAGAGGTGCGTGGTGGTATTGCCGGGTGCCAGAGGAATACCCAACGAAGCGCCATACGCAGCCGAGTGAGCATAATAGGCGTATAGACTATAGGCCTCGGTTGCGGAATGCGTTCCAGTAGGCGAAGAATGGAAAAACAATTGAAGCACGTTTGGACCGGGAGGCAAAGACACGGGGTCGGAACACCCACCATTGTGAAAGATAGGTTGCAGGACCCCATTTACCATTTGCCCCTCATTGGTTTCGATGACGGTGCCGTTCAAACGAATCATACTCACGATGACAGCGCTCGAATTTCCAACCACGCACAACTGAATGGGAACAGTGGACTTTTCGGCGAAGAGAACGGTCTCATACATTATTGCTTTTTTTCCCTGAGTATAGTTTTCGGTAGTGATAGGGGGATTGCTGCCATAATAGTACTCCAAATGCCATTTATCCCCACCCCAGGGAGACGCGGGATATTTTGCCGCATCCGAGACAATTTCTTTTTCGGCGTTGGCGAATGCGGAAGCGACGGTGTAATCATTAATCGTTCCAGGGGGATTGGGAATGGAGTAACGCGTCCACTTTCCGATGTTTGAAAATGAGGAAAGGGAAATATCATCGTGCGCGGGAACCGTGTTTAATGAAGCGTTGTGATCCACGCTCGCGTTCCACTTGAACGATAACGGGGTTCCGGGAGAAGACAACTCGGGCGTTGTGAAAGAGGACACGACGCGGGAAAAGGTTTGGTCAATGGAGAGAGTGGCGCTCGGCAACAAGGGATGGTGCACGCCGGGATTGCACACGTTAATGAATTGCGCCGCGTCGCTGCCGCCGGTGAGATCAAAGACAAACGTGGAAGGAATGACGCACGTCGTGGAGAGTCCGGAAGGGGAAACGGTGACGTCAATGTTACGAATGAATGAAAACGCGGCATCGTTCGAATACTTTGCTTTGACAAACAGGGGATATGATCCCATGTAAGGAGGGGAAGAAAGAATCAGTGTTTTGGAATCGGTCGCGTTGAGTGTGACGGGAGAAGACTGCTGAACGGTGTTCGTACCCAGCTTGGCAGTGACAGCGATCGTGTTTCCCTGCGAATCGGACGTTCCGTGCGTGTACAGCTGAACAGGACCCGGGCAGTTCAACGAAGAAATCGTGAGCGAGGCTGAACCCCCAATGGTCATGTCCACGAATTCAGGGGTAAAGGTGAGACACCCAAACGCATCCGAGAACGTGAGAGCAGTGTTCGCTGTAATAGGGACGGAAGTAGAAAATGAAATGAAGGAAGACGCAGACGCCGTGACGAGAACCGAATCTCCTTCGGCGAGAGAAGGAATGGCGGCGGCGTACACACCGGAAGAACCCAGGGTGAACAACACCGCGTTACCTTTCGGCACACCTGCCGCATCGCGGGGTTGACCCGAAATCTGCAACGAGGGAATGGACGCGGATGTGATCACGGCACCCGTTTGATCCTTTACTACCGTCTGCAAAATCTGCGTCGCACCCGGAAGTAGGGAGAGCGGCGTCACCGTCAAGGAGAGTTCTTTCTCGGGAGCGACAAAGAACTGCAAGGATTGCGTCGTGGGCTTCTTTCCCGAACCCACGCCATTCAACACAATAGTGAGCGTGTTACAATAGGATTGCGAGGAGGAGCATTCATTCGTCGCCTTGAGCGTAATACTCCCGCCTACTGACTTCGTATTCAAGAAACCCGGAAGAGACGCTTGCGAAGGAGTAGAAGTGAACGACGCGGGAGACGTGACGAACGAAACGGATGCATTCGAGTAATCCGCACCCGAAGCATTC
>CAYHJZ010000006.1:0-17681 GCA_964357115.1 uncultured archaeon
CGCAGTTTGGAGGAATCCTGGGAGATCTTTTCCTCGGGACGAGTGAGATTGTGAAGTGGTATCACACAGCTTTCTTCCTGGTGTTTATTTTAGCCGCCGTGTATGGATTTTTCGTCGCTGCTAAACGCGGAATGGTGAATGAGAAGACCGTTCAACGAATCGTGTCGGCACTATTTATTTTGCTCATTCTCGCGCCCTTGATTGTGACCATTTTCAACGTGAGCTTGCGAACGGGAGATGTGTTGGGTCAGACGGTGGGAGAAGAAAGCGATGGAAAGAACTTTTTTGGGAACAAGTATAGTATGCTGGTTCTCTTCGCATTTATTGGAATTCCCGCCATGGGATGGTTGCTCATTCGGAAATCTCGACATTATGAATTTCTCACGCTTCCCCTTGTGTGGTTAGTAGTTATCTTTTTCATGGCGTGGGGAAAACTCAAGTTTACGTATTACTGGGGATTGCCTCTCGCCCTAACGGCAGCGGTTGTACTCACGCTTGCTCTCACGTGGATGCGCTCTAAGTCGATTCCGACCCAAAAATTAGTGGTGGCGGGATGCGGATTCATGATTCTGTGCGGCCTTGCGGCGGGAACCTTATTTGTAACGCAAAACGTGCCGAATATTGAAGCATCTCCCGGATGGAAGACGGCATTGTTTTGGGCAAACGAAAACACTCCCCCTGAAGCGAAATTCTTCAACTGGTGGGATGAAGGTCACTGGATTTCCTTCCTTGCGAATAGGGGAGTTGTCATTGACAATCGTAATGCGGACACTATTGCTACGGCTGCGGTGGCCCAATTTATTTTGAGTACGGATGCCAACGCCGCGTTTGAGATTGTTAAAAAATACGAAGCCACTCACCTCGTCTTCGGGGATGATTTACTCAGCAAGCTCCCGAACTTAGGATTCTTCGCGTATAACATTACTTCAGCGAACGATCCGAGAATTAACCAATTGTTTGGATCGGTGTTTATTTGTTCGCGCGTGGAAGCCCCGCTTACAAAGGAAGTGACGTATCACTGTGGAGAAAATACGTTTACTCCGCAAGAAATGAGCAGTCTTTCTACCACGTGGTCGGCTTCCCCGAATAATTTGCAGAATGGGGTGCCTTTCCACCTTTATCGTGACGCTACTAACTCCCGGGTTTTTGCGTTTAGTGCAGAGGCCAACAAGACCCTGCTCGTGCGCCTCTGGCTGAGTGATCCGTCGTTATCCTCGTATGCTACGGAAGTGTATCGAAATTCGGGCGGTGTGCGCATTTTTGAAGTCGCGTCTCCCGCCTTCGAGGGTTGAACCACTCTCTTTAATAGTCATTTTTGGCGGGTATAGTAGTGATGGTGCGCTCCTGTTTGTTGGGTGCATAACTTATTTCTCAATGGGGAATGGGATACGATGATTGAATACGCTTCTTTCTTGCTGGTGTTTCTCGCTTCTTTCCTCGCTACGCGAACCGCGCTTCCCTTTTTTATTCAACGCATGCACGTGCGGGGAATGATTGGGAAAGACATGAATAAACCGGGAAAACCCGAAGTGGCCGAGATGGGGGGGACTATGGTTCTCCTCGGGTTTGTTTTTGCGGTGATGGTCGCGTTGTTCGTGCACAGTTACGCGAATGCGTTTCCTGGGCTTGACCTGCTGGCGGTACTGGCAGCCATGCTCACTATTGTTTTAGTGGGTATACTCGGAATTGTGGATGACCTAGTCGGATGGAAAAAAGGAATCCGACAATACCAGCATGCCATCGTTCCCTTGTTTGCTGCTTTACCCTTGATGGTGCTTCCCACTACTATTGGAAACACGGGAGTGGATGTTCCCTTTTTTGGATTTGTGAATTTTGGAATCTTTTACGCGCTGATTCTTATTCCTCTTGCCGTGACGGGAGCGAGCAATGCGACTAACATGCTGGCGGGATTGAATGGACTGGAAGCCGGAATGGGATTGCTGAATGCGTTTGCCCTCCTCTTAGTTGGAATTATCTTGGGAGAGATGGAAGTGGTAGTCATCATGCTCTCGATGATTGGAGCTATTCTTGCATTCATGAAATTCAATTGGTTTCCTGCTAAAATTTTTCCAGGAGACTCATTTACACTCATGACGGGAGCGGCTATTGCCTCGGCGAGCATTATTGGGAACATGGAAAAAATAGGGCTCATGCTCTTTGCGCTTTATTTTGTTGAATTACTCCTCAAGGCACGCACCAAGATGCAGGCGGAAAGTTTTGGTGTGTTGCAAGAGGATGGCACCCTCCAATCGCCTGCTCGGTTGGGTAGCCTCACGCATTGGGTGATGCGTCGTGGGAAGTTCACTGAAAAACAAGTGGTCTTGATTCTCCTCACCATTCAGGGAGTCGTGGTCGTGGTCACGCTGCTCTTCTTTTGGATTAATTATTCCTTGAGCCAAGTCGTGGGCCTGCGTCTATGATTCTCCTCGCGTGCTCCGCGGGAGGACACTTGTCTGAAATGAGACAGTTAGAAAAATGGTACTCTGCTCACCCTCACGCGTTTGTGACCTTTCGCAGACCGGACACGGAATCCTTAGCTAAAAATGAAACCGTTTTTTTTATTGAGCGACCGGGGAGAAATATTCTACGAACGCTTCAATCGTTCGTGCATGCTTTTTTTCTCATTCGAGAAAAGAAACCCCGAATGGTGATTAGTACGGGCGCCGATGTCACTGTTCCCGTGTGCTTTTGGGCAAAGATGCACGGAATTCCCATTTTATTTATTGAAAGTTTTTGCCGCACACAGCACGCAAGCCTGAGTGGAAAAATTATTTCACGGTTTGCGGATCGCGTCATTTATCAATGGCCTGAACTAAAAAAAGACTACCCTTCTGGAATTTACGCCGGGAGTATTTTCTCGCACACGGGGGAGCTCGCGTGATTTTTGTCTCCGTGGGAACCCACCCTCAGCCCTTTCCTCGACTTCTCGATGAAGTAATTCGCCTTGTGGAAGAGGGAATTATTACTGAAAAAGTAATCATTCAAGCAGGAACTACCCTCGTAAAAAAAACTCACGCCACGGTGAGCGTGACGGATTATTTCTCCTTGTCCGATTTTCAAAAAAATGTGGAGAAGAGCCGATTGTTCATTACGCATGCGGGAGAAGGCAATATTGGAGTAGGGCTCCAGTACCAAAAACCCATGATTATTGTTCCCCGCCGAAAAATGTTTGGAGAACACACGGATGACCATCAACTCGAGCTGGCTAACGCTATGAAGCAGGCGGGAGTAGGATTAGTGATTCAGGATGTCTCTCTTTTAGAAAGCGGAATCGCGAAGAAAGAGTGGCGTGTTCAGCTGGAACATGCTTCATTTGTGCAACAAACCGTGGACACGTTGGCGAAAGAATGGGGCGTTGGGACTCCGGCCTCACTCCAGGTGTCAAAATCTACTATTCCTGACAGTGCGAGCATTGTAGTGGCCACCCTCAACGGGGGGGCTCCGCTCATTAAGGCGATTAATGGGATGCTCGAGCAAGATTTTTCCGGAGAGTGGGAAATTATTGTGGTGGATGATGGGAGTTGGGATGGACTCACTCGCCCCTTACTCGAAAAAAATTTTGGAAAGAACAAAAAAGTAAAGCTCATCTTCCTGCCCCGATCGGGAGTGTGCAAGGCACGCAACGCCGGAATTCGTGCCGCCCGATTCGATGTGGTGATTAACATGGATCACGATTGTGTTCCCCAAAAAAAATGGTTACAAACCATGGTGAACGGATTCTACTCCCCGAAAGTAGGAGCGGTGAGCGCTTATGGACACTTTGGCGGAACCAGCACGGGTTTTCGAAAAAATATTCTCACTCATTTGGGTGGATACGATGAGGATTTTTTCTATTATCGAGAAGACACCGATCTTTCCTTCCGGATTATGGAATTAGGATTCATTTTTCATCGCGTGCCTGAGGCGTCGAAAATGTATTCCGAAGATCGAACCTTAGTTTCTCCTAAAGGAATGCGAGCCATTGTGAAGTACACGATTCAGCGACTCAAATATCACATGAATGATGTTCTCCTGCACAAAAAACACCCCACTGAAATGTGTCGGACGTTTCTACATGCTCGAGGAACATTCTTCGCCGATCCCGTGTTTGACTTTAGTGTAGCTACGGGACTTTGGAATAATCCATTAGGAGAAATGGAACTGTCCTCCCCGCGCGGGTTGCACTTTTTCAAATCCCGTGGAATAGTGGGTTTTTCGATTATCGTGTTAGGAGGGCTGGCGTACGCATTTGCCATTAAATGGGCGCGTCTCGCAGGAAGCCTCAAGCACGGGCATTTGTTTATTTGATGAATTGTACGCGAAACGGTGAAGACTATGAAAAAACCCTCCTCAACTAGCAAATCCAAGTGGACCGTGCTCATCACGGGCGTCAATGGATTTCTAGGCAGTCACCTGGCGCGCGCATTGCTTAACGAGGGTGCGGCCATTCATGGGTTGACTCGAAATCCGGATGCTCCTGCTTATCTTGAATGGGAAAACCTCTCTGAGAAAATAATGCTGCACGCGGGCGACATTCGTGATTCCTCTGCGCTTGAAAATATTTTCTCTGAAAATAAATTCACGCATGTTTTTCACCTCGCTGCAGAATCCGACACGTGGAGATCGGCGGAACGACCGCGAGAAACATTTGAAACGAATGTGGGCGGGACTCTTAATGTGCTGGAATTCTGTCGCACGCAGGAAGAAAAGCCGTGCATTATTTTTGGCGGATCCGTGCGCGTATTTCACTATCAACCTAAATCGGGAATTCGCACGATGAATGGCGGAGGGTTGCACGCGTATGATGCGAGTAAGGCCATGTCGGAAATGCTGGTGGGAAGTTACTTGCAAACGTATGGTTTTCCCGGCGCGATTGTCCGAAACACGAATCTTTATGGAGAAAACGATCTCAATTTCAGACGGCTGGTTCCTCGCATCATGGAAGGAGTGTTTGGAAAAATGCCGCTTTCATTACAAGGAGATGGCTCGCTTCAACGGGATTTCTTGCATGTTTCGGACGCGGTGAAGGGAATGGTGATCTCGGCAGAACATGTAATGAATGCCCCTCGCGGGGATGTGGCAATTTCTCTCGCTTCGGGAAAACTCACTCCTGTGAGAGAAATGGGGCAGTTAATTCAACACTTTGCCGGGAGAGAGGGACGAATCACGTGGGACGTGGCCAATCCCCTAAAAGATCGCGACCAATTGCCCGTGGACGTGTCGGCTGCCACTCAATTGGGGTGGGCTCCCCAGCTTACGCTGCGCGAGGGATTAGAACGCACGACGCAATGGTATGAAAATTATTTTAATGGAGGAAAAAAACAATGAAAGGTGTAATTCTCGCCGGAGGAAACGGCACACGACTTCGACCCTTGACGCTGGTCACGAATAAGCATTTACTTCCCGTGTATGACAAGCCGATGATTTACTATCCTTTACAAACGCTCAAGGATGCGGGAATCACGGATATTCTCATCATTACGGGCACCGAGCACGCGGGGAATATTTTCAAACTATTAGGAAGTGGAAAAGATCACGGGGTGAATCTCACGTACCGCGTGCAAGACACGGCGGGCGGACTCCCTCATGCAATTGCTGTAGCAGAACATTTTGTAGGGAATGAAAAATTTGTTTCGATTAATGGAGATAACATCCTATCGGATTCTATTGCCCACTTCACGCGAGAATTCGAAGCGAGCTCGGAAGAAGCCCGCGTGCTACTCTATTCTACGAGTGTGGAAGAGGCGCGAAAAGCGGGTGTGGCGATGATGGAGGGCGAAAAAATTGTTCGATTTGTCGAAAAACCCAAAGATCCTCCATCCACGCTCATCAGTATTGGCGTGTACTACTACACCAAAGGCGTGTTCGACATTATTCGCACACTTAAACCGAGTGCACGCGGAGAATTAGAAATTACCGACATTCATAACGCGTACTTGCACCGAGGAAAATTAGGTGCACGAACCATTTCAGGAGAATGGTTGGACGCTGGAACCGTGGACGAATTAGGGAGAGCCAATGAAGTAGTTCGAAACTGGAATGTACGAAAGAACATGGAGAAAAAATAACATGACTCGCACGCGCGTGGATGATTTGCTTTCCTCCTTAAGCGGATTAGTATTAGACGTGGGAGGGAGCGCGGGCACGTTGCACGAAGAATTACTCCAACACGTCACTCCGGAAAACATCGTGTCTCTGGACATCGAACTCATTCACGTGCGCACGAATCAAGTCATTGGAGATGGGGAAAAAATGCCCTTCCGCAACGAATCCTTTAACAGCATTTTAGGCGGGGAAGTGCTCGAACACGTGCACCATCCGGAGACATTTATTCGAGAATGCTGGCGCGTGCTGCACTACAATGGAGTATTAGCCCTCTCCACTCCCAACAAAAAAAGTTGGTTGAACCGACTCACGCACAGCTATGAAATGCCTCTGCATGTTTCATTGTTTGATACTGAATCCGTGCGAAAACTGCTGCTTGAAAATGGTTTCACGATTCAAAAATTAACGTATCACCCCTACACGGAAGAATCGTCCGATGGGGCAAGGAACAAGTGGTTTTTTCCGATTCGAAAAACGGTTCATGCGCTCGTTCCGCCGCATTTGCAAGAAGATATGGTGATTATCGCGCGAAAGACCGTTCAAAAAGGAACGATGAACTAGAACAAGGGTCGAAAAAGGGGAATTACTTATAAACAATAAGCGGCAGAGTTAGTTTGTATGGGAATCAATGTACTGTTACTCAATCCTCCTTACTTTCCTCAGTTTTCAAAGAACTCTCGCAGCCCCGCCGTTTCGAAGGGAGGGTGCGTCTACTACCCCATCTTCTTAGGGTACGCAACAGGGTCTCTCGAAATTAACGGCCACACGGCCAAACTCCTCGACGCTACGGCGTCGAAGGACATGCTCTCGGTAGAAAAAGTAGTGGAGATCGCCAAAGAATTTCAACCCCGACTCGTGATTATGCACACGGTGACCAGCTCCGTCGTGAACGACGCCAAAGTGGCAGAGCACATCAAGAAGGCATTTCCCGAAACCATGATTGCGATGGTCGGACCTCACGTCTCCGCCGTGTCCGAAAACACGCTCTCAATTTCCCCTGCCGTGGATGCGGTGTTACGCAAGGAATACGATTTAACCGCCGTCGAACTGGCGAATCACTTAGAAAAAGGAACCGATTACTCTTCCATGAAAGGCATAACCTTTCGAAACAAGAAAGGAGTCGTCGTGAAAAACGAAGACGCGCCGGATGTACCTTCCGACTACTTGGACAAAATCCCCTTCGTTACGCAAATATGGGATAAGCACCTCAAGATCAAAGATTACTTTTACCCTTCCGTGTTGTACCCGGAAGTTACCATCATGACGGGAAGAGGATGCCCCTTCCGCTGCACGTTTTGCGATTGGCCCCAAAACTTCACGGGACACGACTTCCGCTCACGCAGCGTGAAAAATATTGTCGATGAATTCGAATGGGTCACGAACAACCTGCCTTATGTGAAAGATATCATGATTGAAGACGACACGTTCACGATTGATCGCAAACGCGTAAAAGAAATCTGCGAAGAAGTCATTCGACGCGGACTCAACGTCACGTGGACGGTTAATTCACGCGCGGATGTGGATTTAGAATCCCTCAAACTCATGAAGAAAGCCGGTTGCCGACTCGTGTGTGTGGGTGTGGAATCCTCCTCGCAGGAAATACTCAACAACATCAAGAAAGGAACCAGCGTAGCCAAGATTGAACAATTCTTCCACGACACCAAAGAAGCGGGCGTACTCGTGCACGCGTGCTTCATGATGGGCAATCGCGGTGAAACAGCTGAAACGATTCAGAAAACGGTGGAGTTTGCTAAAAAAGTTAATCCTGACACGGCACAATTCTTCCCCATCATGGTGTACCCGGGAACGGAAGCTTATGAATGGGCAAAAACCAACGAGTTTCTCACGATTAAGTCCGAGAATTGGGAAAATTGGTTGCTCGAAGACGGAACGCACAACACGATTGTGTCCACCGACAAATTATCAGCGGAACAACTCGTCAAAGCCTGTGATGATGCGCGAAAATCATTCTACATGCGTCCTCACTTCATTGCCGCTAAGATTTGGGAAGGCGTCACCACGCCGAGAGAATTCCCTCGACTCGTGAAGAGTGCGCGGACGTTCTTCAAGTACTTGTTTAACACTCAAGAGAAAGCCGGTTTGGGTGAAACCAATCAACGAACCGCTTCCGCACCGCACGCGGGATAACGTTTCATTTCGAGCAGGTCTTGAATCCCATGCCTTCCAAAAAAAGGACTCTCTACGATAGCGCGAGCGTCATTATTCCTGCTTTCAATGCAGAAAAAATACTTCCCGCATGCTTGGATGCGTTATTTCAGCAAACCGTTCTTCCAAGCGAGGTCATTGTGGTGGATGATGGGAGTGTAGACGGGACACGCGAGGTTGCCGGCGCTTATTCGATGGTGACGGTGCTCGCGCAAAAGAATATGGGGCCTGCGGTTGCTCGAAATAATGGGGCTCGCGTCGCGAAATCGGATATTGTTGTTTTTTTAGATAGTGATTGCGTGCCCGAGGTGGATTGGGTAGAAAAAATGCTCGAACCTTTTGCAGACGAAAACATCGTCGGTGTGCAGGGAGCGTATCGTTCGAATCAAAAAGAATGGGTAGCGCAATTCGAACAAATGGACATTGAATACCGCTACGAGAAAATGAAGCGGTCTCCTAAACTAGATTGGATTGGGAGTTACAGCGCCGCGTATCGAAAAAAAGTGTTTCTTTCCGAAGGGGGATTCGATGAGTCGTTTCCTAAAGCCTCGGGGGAAGATGCGGAGCTGAGTTATCGATTGGCCGCTAAGGGAATGAAACTCATCTTTCAACCCGCTGCGATTGTTTTTCACACTCACCCGGGGACGCTTTCGCATTATTTGAAAGTAAAATTCTTTCGCGCCTATTGGCGAACGCGCATGTATCTTAAACACCCGGAGAAGAGCGTGAAAGACAGTTACACGCCGCACATGCTCAAAATTAATTTTTTTGTGGGGGGAGCATTCTTGTTGGTTTTATTTTTCCTCCTCGCCAACCTTCTCATTAATGGTTTCTCTAAAAAATTTCTAATTGAAGAAGTCGCCATCCTATTTTCGGTGGTATTTATTTTGGGATTATTTATCATTGCTACGCTATCCGAGTTTCTCTTTAGTGTGTTTCAGAAGAAGCCGTTTCTTTTGCCGGGAGCCATTGTAGTCGTGTTCCTCCGTTCGATCGTTTTTGTTTTTGGAGCGGGATTCGGTCTCGTTGACGTGAGGGTGTGGAAGTAGTGACACGAAAACTTCGCATTCTTCACGTGGGAAACCACACGACTCCGTGCGTGGGGGGAATGGAAAACGCGATTTGGCAAACGGCCAAGGAGCAAGCCGCGCTGGGGCACGATGTGCACGTAATGGTGTTTGATCAGTGCTCTCGCGGCGGAGTGCGTCTTCCGGAACGAGAAGAAAAAGAGGGCGTCGTCATTCATCGGGTTCCGCAGAAGGGACTCTCTTTCTACCGAATTCCCCCTGTAGAAAAACTCCTTCACCTTGCCGGGGGAGTGGACGTGGTCAACGTCCACGGTTTTGGAGCGTGGGCAGACATTCTCGCTCTCCCTTTTCGAAGAATTAAGGGGAAAATAATCGTCACCACGCACGGGGGTTTCTTTCACACTCCTCGACGTGCGCTACTCAAGTGGTTTTATCGACACGTACTATTTCCCCTATCCTGGGGAATTGACGGATTAATCTATGTAAGCGAGAACGATAAAAAAATGTTCACCTCTCCCGTTAGAAGCGTGGTTATTCCGAACGGAGTGGAGTCGGAGTACTTCGATTCTTCGCTCGGGAAGAGGAAAAAAGATTCGTTTGTTTTCCTCGGGCGATTTTCCCAAAATAAACGCGTCAAAAATCTCATTGATGCGTTTGCTATTTTTTCTAAAACAACCCCCTCTGCTACATTAACTATTGCGGGGCCGGATTGGGACGAAACGAAGAAAGAACTCGATGCGTACGTTCAAGAAAAAAATGGGGTGGGGAAAGTAAGCATCCTGAATGAAATCTCCGAAAAGGAAAAACTTCTTCTACTCCAAAAGTCGAGCGTGTTTGTCTCTGCTTCGGAATACGAGGGATTTGGAATTAGTGTAATTGAAGGAATGGCCGCCGGGTGTATTCCGTGTGTAAACACGATTCCTACATTTGAAAAATTTGTGAATGAGGGCGGGGGATTTCTGACTGATTATGCGGACACTCTCTCTGTCGTCGCTGCTTGGACACGTATTTTATCTATGAAGCCCGCCGAAAGTTTGAAAATGAGAAAACGCGTGCGGGCTTACGCGCACCAGTTTGCGTGGTCTGAAGTCGTGAGAAAACAAGTCGACTTTTATTACTCTATTGTGGGGAAGACCCCATGAATTTGTTAGAAAAAACGGCGAATGTCGTGTCGTTCAACCTCATTCAAACGTTTACTACCAAAATTCTCGCCGCAGTGCAATTTGCTATTTTATTGCGCCTGCTCCCTACCGCGGACATTGGAGTGTACGGTCTGGTAGCGGGGTATATTGGGATGCTGGGGCTTTTTGCGATTGCTCCGGAGACTATTTTTTTGCGAGACTTCGTAAAGTATAAGGACCGACTCGCGGAACACGTTTCCGCATTTACTGTATTTGGATTGGTGAGAGGATTCGTCACCCTCGGAGTGGGAGTGCCGCTGACGTTGTTTATTGCGACGGTGCAACCCCACCCTCATCTTGTTCCCTATTTTTTGCTCGCCATCTTGGCATTTAGTATTAGTTTGCTCACCGGTCCCTTTCGTGAAGCTTTTTATGGAAACTTTCGGCAGGGGCGTATTACTCTCGTGGACTTGGTTTCTAGCGGCGTCTCATTAGCGGGAATGATTTTCCTCTACTACTCGCGCGATCTCGTTTCATTCGGACTCATTCAAGTAGGAGTAGCCGTATTTGGGTTGGCGTGGTGGTATTGGAATGCGAAAAAACACTTGGGTTTCTCGTGGAAGCTTCTTCCCGGGTGGTGGGGGGATTCGCTGCGTGCCCTTTCCCATTTTTCGTTTTGGAATCAACTCACCTCCGTCGCGTTGCGCGTAGCCTATCAAGCGGATATTATCATACTCGGTTTCTTCGCTGGACTTTCCACACTAGGGGATTACACGGTAGCCCTCACCCTGGCGAATGTCTTCTTCGTGATTCCTCAATTAGTGCAAAAAGCGGGTATTCTTTCTTTTTCACGCGTGGAAGAGAAGCATTCCCTCCGCAGGGGATTGGGAACGATGATTCGGTACAACACCATCCTCGTCTTGGGACAATTTTTAGGATTCGTGGTGTTGGGACAATGGCTCATTGCCTTCTTCGGGCCTGAAAACCCGGACGTGGTGTGGTTGTATTCTCTGTACCTCGTGGGGGGAGTCACTCTCTTTAGTCTCGCTCGACCCTGGGTGGCGATTCTGATCGCGAAGGTGGATGCTAAAGAATTATTTGGAAAACTTTTCGTCTGGTTCGCCGTGTTATCCGCCGTGGTGTATGTGCCGGTAACGCACGTGTATGGCGTCGTTGGGCTGGCACAAGCCAACGTGGGACTCTACCTGCTCCTTGGACTCCTGGCGGCGGGATTTGCCACATTCAAATTGGCACTCTGGCCGGACTTTTCAATGAGTGATGCTGAAAAAAAGTGGCTTTCCAACGTGAGGAAAGGGGATATGGGAATTATAAATCTAAACTGGGGAAAGAAAGTATGAAATCCATCTATCGCTCACAACTGGACGCGGCTCTTCATCCCTTGTTTGAAAAAATTCCAGATGGGGGGCGCGTGCTAGATGTAGGGGGCGGACAAAATAATCCCTACAAAAATTGGGTGAAGGCGAAAACGTATCATGTGCTGGATGTGGACCCTGCGACTAAACCTCATATTGTAGGAGATGCGCACGCGATTGATGCGAAGAAGGGAACGTACGACGTGGTGATTGCTACCGAGGTGTTGGAGCACTGTCACTCTCCTCATGAGGCAGTGGGGGAAATTCACCGTGTGCTCGCTCCGAATGGGGTGCTGGTGGGAAGTGTGCCGTTTGCCTACCCCTATCATGGGAATGGAGCGATGAAAGACTATTATCGATTTTCAGTAGACGGACTGCAATTTTTATTACGCGATTTTTCTTCGGTGGAAATAATTCCTTTTGGAAGGATGTCGACGTACGTCCTGACCATTTTGGGAAATAAATTAAAATATTTTAAAATACTCAATCCGCTGCTCGAACGGGTGCCTGCCACCAAGACCTATGCTGGATGTGTTTTTTTAGCGCGAAAATAATTATTTTTTTTCGAATTTTTCAACCAAATCTATCATGCGCTGAGCGGATTCATCGCGATTGTAATATTTTTTCACGAACGCGTGCGCATTCTTTCCCATTCTCTTGAGGGTGAGGCCATTTGAAATATTCTCTTCTATACGGTGGAGCAAGGAAACCCAATCCGAGTCTAACCATCCTCCCTTGGATTCTGAAATAAAATCGCTAAAAGAACTGTCGGATGGACCCACTCCAAAAATGGGGAGACCAATGGCGGCACTATCTAATGCTTTGACGGGGAGACAATTTTTCCAAGACAATGGGACGGGAACAATAGCTGCATCCGCGGCGGACAAATAGTCGGATACATTTTCGTAAGGAGCATTTTCTATGATGTGAATGCGATTTTTTTCTTTCTCGTGGGAGGAGTGGCGGAGGTTTTTTATGATCGCTTGATCTTCGGGTTTTTGCTCCACGGCGACCACTAGAATAATATGTAAATTTTTTTTGGAGAGAAACTCTTTTCCTGCGTGCGCAATAAATTCATGAATACGTTCATCTTGTAAGCTTCCTGTGTACACGAGTGCGCGTTCGCGCGGAGTAATATTCCATTCGCTTCGCCATTTTTTTCGTGCGGCAGAGTTGAATTTCATGACGCGGGGAGAAAACCCATTCGGAATGAGAAAAATATTTTCTTTGGCGACACGGTGGCGAGAATGGATGTATTCTATATCGCGCGGCGTGAGTGTGGAAATAGCATCCGCGCGAGTATGGAGGAGGGATTCCATCCACGTGTAGAGGGAATGCTTCCAATTTCCTTCCTGTAATGTGCCGGCTGCGGTGTATACTTCTACGAAGGGATCCTTAGCATCCAGGATGAAGGGGATCGATTTCACTTGACACGCTAACCACGCCCAAAAATTAGGTGGAAGGGGGGGCGATGTTCCGATGACCACATCCACGTTAGGGAGAGATAGGATCGTCGGCAAAAGTCCTGTGCGGCCGGTGTAGCGAATCGTATTTTCTTGAGAAGGCACTCCTTTTCGTGCGGGAGCTAAGACCGTGACGCGGTGGCCTTTGGATTCTAATGCGGTGGCAAATGCGGCGACACGAATGGAGCAGGCTCCTTTTTCGGGAGAGGCGAAGGGGGTGGCAATAACGACGTGCATCAGGTTTTCTCCTTCAAGAGGCGATTCCAGGTTTCTCCCCAGGTTTTCCAGTCGTGGTGTTTCTCTACGTAGGCACGGGAGCGTTTTCCCCACTCCTCGCGGTTGCGCAGAATGTTGGACAATCTTTCTTTAACTTCCTCCACATTCGAGGGATTTTGGATAATGCACTCGGGCATCTCCTCCTGAATGGCCTCTCCTGCTCCCGTTGCTGCCATTACCATAGGGGTGCCACACGCCATGGCTTCCAGGGGAGCATACCCGAAGCCCTCATGAAAGGCCGGGTGCAAGAGCGCGGCCACGCTACTGTACAGGAGGGGCATCTCGTGATTCTCCACGCGGGGAAGACTCTTAATTCGGGGGTGGAGTAAGGGTTTTTTTCCTAACCAGGCGATAGGCCAAAAGGGTGCCATCGCGCGAACCATCTCGGGATTTTTCCAAGGGGCTGCGCTTCCCACAAAGAGGAGCGAATCCTTCCACGTAGAAAATTCCTCTCCTGATTGAGGCGAAAATAGCCGGGTGTCAATCCCGTGGGGAATCGCCCTATCCACTCGGCACCCTGCCGTCCGGAGTATGCGGGCATTTCGCTCCGAGACGGTTACCATTTTCCAGCAGCGTTTCATTCCTTCGCGTTGAACCTCTCCCCGCGCATGCGCCCACATTCTCTTGAGAAGTGGGGGGTGGGGCATCGAGCCATAAATATCGGGATAGAAGCCGTGCATGACCGCGACTACCTTGGGGTGGTTAATGTACATTCCAAAATGATCGTTGGCAATAACCGCATCAAATTCGTCGGCGCGAGGATTGAATATGCGTGCTAAACCCCGCGCTTTCCATTCCTCTCGTTGAGGGAGAAATGAAAACTGCTGCGCGCGTCGATGCTCCGGGGTGCGGGATGATTCGTTAAACGTGAACCACTCGAACGAATGACCTAACGGCTGGAGAACCGATTGCAAACGCTCGGTAAAAACTTCCATTCCCCCAAAACCGTTGTTGTAGGGGGTGATGAACGCAATTTTCATGGGTGGAAACTCCTTTTTTGCGTTAAAACTATTTGAATTCCATAAAAAATAAACAGGAAGGGAAAAAGAATATCCCGCACAAGCAGAGTGAGTGAGAATTTTGCTGCACGAACAATGGAGGTTAGTGAAAAAGAGGCGCGTGCGTAAAAAAGTGATTCCCCCATAATGAATGCAAGAAAGATGGCGGGGTGAATACTTACGGATGCGGCAAGAATCGCAGCGGTTCCTAAGGAGCGAATCCAATTGTTTCGATTGGGAAAACCAATATTTTTCAAAAATTTGTGAGGGTGTTTGTAAAACAAGAGAATGTCACTCTGCACAATAGAAAGGCGCTGTAAAATATGAATGGGTGACGTGGGGCGAGCGGGATGATATACGCTCGCACGTGGCTCAAATACAATTGTGCCCCACTCCATTACGCGAAAGGCAATGTCGGAATCATCACGAACCCAGAAAAAACGGGTGTCGTACCCTTTTATTTTTTTTAAAATATCATGGCGATAACAGGAGTTGCATCCAATGAATTTACCTCCTGAAAGATTCTCAGGAGCATTGCTAAACAAAGGCCTCTTCGCGTCAGTAGTAACGCTGCCTTCTATTCCTACTATTTCTTTTTTGTCAAAATGAACCGACAATTGAGAAAGCCAATCCGAATCGACTTGACAATCATCATCGGTGAACGCGACCCACTCTCCCTTTGCTTCGTGAATTCCCGCGTTTCTGCCTGCCGATAATCCTTCCTTCTTTTTTGAAATAAATTGAAAGTTAGAGAATTTTTTTTCAACGAGTTTTGCCACTTCCGCGGTCGCATCCGTGCTACCATCACTCACCAGGATTAACTCCCAATTTTTTGGGGGAAAGGACTGTTTAGCTAAATGTTCTAGTGCCACTTTTAGTAATTCGGCACGATTGTGGGTGGTCAATACTACTGAGACTATTATTTTGGGTTTCATTCCACGACCTTCCACAAGAATAACGTGTAGTCGCCCTCATGCGTAGTGACTAATTCCATATTTTCTTTATGGGCGTCCACAAAATCCTGGACTTCTTTCCACTCGCGCACTAAAACTTCATCCCGCTCGCTTCCTGTGGGTGCCTGTGAGGCATAGGAGACCTGCAGAACAAATACTCCGGGAGACGGGATATAATCGGCGGGAAGCTCACGCGCTAAAAGATAATGGTGGTTTCCAAATATGGGGCTCAAGAAGAAGATGCACGTGTCCCCTCCCCCAATGACGGTGGAGCCGGTCGGAATGCTCTGCTGAAGGGTGTCAAAAATATTCTCTCGAGGAAGGAGAACGCGCTGATGTTCTGCGTGGAGGGGGATGGTTCCTACTACTAAGAGTAAAATAAAAATAGTTTTTATCGCGACTGTATTTTTCTGAATAAATGGGGGGATGTGTCCTATCGTTGAAATGCGCGTGCTTATTTTTTTGAGTTGATTTTTCAGTTGAGTGTGATACCACTCCGCGCTCGGAATCAAGAGGAGTGAAAGAAGAGGGATGAAATACCGCAGACGAACCGTGAAAGTATGCGCAATCGAAAACTCGAGTGCCCAGAAAGTGAAAAAACGCGTAAAAAATAATACTGTGGCGAGGGTGAGAATTCCAATAAACCATTTGTGCGGATTCTTCCAACGGAAAAGTGCAAAGAGCGATGCAGGAAGAACGAGCGTGAGAAGAATCAGCATGGTGGGAATTTCAGTGACTGCTTTCTCTATCACGCGGGACCACACATCTTCACTAAAAATTTCTCCCGCGCTACCGTATCCCGTGTTGAAAAAACCCCCGTGGGTGAAGTTATTGAAGGCTAGCAATAATCCTACAGGAATGGCTGCTCCGGCGAGAAGCGAAAGGATGCGTTTTCTCTCCCAAAAAAAGGAGTAAAGACTCAATGAGGCCAATGCCAGTCCTGCGTCGTAACGGACGAATAGTGCGGCGCCCAGAAGCGCTCCTGCTACGGCTGCGCCTCGATTCCCAGGAGACAACCACGCGCGGTAGGCTCCGAGGAAGAATGTGGCGACGAGCAATTCGGAGTAGAGGGTGCGAGATTCCCAAACGAATGCGGGGAAAATAAGATACAGAAACGCGTACGTGGATGGCAATCCCATTTTCTTGAAAATGGATGCGAGGATGAAGAAATTAATGAGATGAATGAGGAGTCCAGAAAGAAACACCCATTCAAATGGAAGCGGAAGAAAGGGAATGAGTGAAATCGATTTTCCAATCGGATAACCTGAAATGTAATTTCCATTTTCGAGGGGTTTGCTCCAACAGTACTGCGTATTGTTGGGCGTTTCGAGTGATCCGCTGGATGCTACTAAATGGGCATTTTTTACATACTCATGCTCGTCGATGGAAGCGTAAAAGGGCGGGAAGAATGCGATGAAAATGAGCGCGAAGAGAATCGCTCCCGCTACTAGTACAGGAGTGTCGTTTGATTTCAGCCAAGAAGAAATACTCATTTACACCATTGGGGGTTGGAATGGTTTAAATGACTCCTCGGAAAAAAGTGGGACAAGAATCAAAATGTAATTATTTTTTCATACAACGCTCGAATCATCCGGTGAAGCTAAAAACACTCGCCGAATGGTATGGTGTATGAACCGTTATCACTTGTGCTGCGGACCCCAACTTTTGCGTGGATGGATCAATGTCGATCGCGAAAATTTTGGACAAGAAATTGTAGCCGACATTAACAAATCATGGAAATGGATTGCCCCCGGAACGGCCGAGACTATTCTCATCCAAGATGGATTGGAACACCTCGATTCTCTCCAACATTTTCTTGAACAATCCGAGAAAGCACTGGCCCCCGGTGGCGTGCTTGAAATTCGTGTCCCGCACTACAAAAATCCCAGCGCGTATCGTTTCACGCACCGACATTTCTTTTCCTATTCCATGTTTCGAATTTACCCCGAACCTCATGATTCAGTCAAGAATCTTCATGCAGAAAAAATAGAACTCGTGGTGGATAATCGTTTCCCGTTTTCTTTGCTAAATATTCTAGCGAATCTCTTTCCTAACGTATGGGAACGCGCCTTCTATGTTTCGGGAATTCGTGTCCGCATGCGGAAGGATCAATGAGTGCGGCATGAAATTTCCTTCTTTTCTGCGAACGGCTTTGGCCATTCTTTTCTTTTCTCTCGTGGTCTATTTTTTTCAGCCCTGGCAAATTTGGGAAACGCTCT
>CAYHJZ010000007.1:0-17628 GCA_964357115.1 uncultured archaeon
TGCTCAAGATTGATCCGAATAAGAATCAGCAATTTATCAGTCAAGTCAAGACCGACATCACCGGAAAGGCGTCGTTCATCGCTCCGCCTTCTCTTCCGAATACGCGATTTGTTTTCGACGCGCAAAAAGGAGGGTATGAGTCAACCCCTGTGGAAGTGAAAGTGGATCAAAACCTCATGGTGTTCGAACCCAAAAAATTATCTTTTGCGTTGCCTAACACGCCCAACACGGAACAATTCTTGCCCGTGGAAATCACGAACGTGACGCAGGACACGTTTATCCTGAGCAACGCGAGCATTAGTGGAAACTTCCAAGGACTGTTAAGCGTAGGAGAGATGCAGAGCTTCATCGCCCAATACAACGGGGTCGTGAGCATCGGATCGTTAGAGAGTGAGGACATTCAAGTCAAAGCCGCCACCTCGCCTAGCGTGAATGTGATTGGAAATAAGACGCTCAACGGGAGTGCCGTATTCACGTTCAAACGACCCAGCGGACAACAAGAATGGGTGCAACACCTTCCTCTCACGGTAGGAATCAAGATTTTGAGCGAGTGCGACGAAGGAGGAATTCAGATTGCCGGCCTTCCGAGCGGGGGGAAAATAGAAACTACGGCCTTCGAGACCTCCACGCAAATTCCCATCCAGATTTACAATTCGTGTACCGTGAATGGACAACCCGTTTCCTTGCAAAACCTCCAAGCTAAGATTGAGTGGGATAGCATTCCGCTGGGGAACCTCGAGTTCGCGCTCACCGACATTCAGGACAGTGCGCAAGCCATTGACGTATTGAAAAATGGAAAATTCGTTCCCTTGTTTCAAACATTCAAACCGGTTGAAAGCACCGTGTATGAGGGAATCCTGACCTTCACTCCTTTCCCTGGAAACATTGGAGAAGAGGCGAAGTTTTCTGTTACCATTGGAGCGACGACCGGACCCACGAACACGAGCACGCTAATTCAAGAGTCGTTCGACATGGACATTCTCATTACGAATCTCGAGACGTGCGTCGTGTTCTCCCCCAGTGCGGAGGAAGGAATCACGATTGAACACGACGAAGACGAGACGGAATTCCAAGTCAACACGAGCGCATGCGGAGACATTCCGATTGACTTCTTCTTCTGCGCCGGAAGCACCAACTCGAATTGTTCGGGTGGAGCGCCGGAAGGACGATTGTATTTGTCCCAATACACGATTGACGATTTATCGGGGAGTCGAACCATTACGGTGGAACGACGCAGCGGCACGCTGCCGGGAACGTATGACATTACGGTAGATGCGCGCGTCCCCGGGGGAAGCTACCATCAAATTGGTGCCATTGAGACATTCATTGAGAGCGACGCGACGTACGCGTTTAGTCTCGACAAGAGTGACTTTATTCTGTATCAACAAGGAGCCAAGGATAGCGCTGTAGTAACGAATGCGTTGTTGCAGGAAACCATTAAAGTCACCGCCTCGAAGTGCCACTGGGGAACCGCCTCGAAGAGTGATGGAAACCTCGGGACGATTGGCGGAGCTACCGTTGCAGGAGCGGCGATTGGAGGATACATTGGTGGCGTCTACGGAGCGGCTATTGGTGCCGTCATTGGACTCGTATACGGGACGATTGCGGCCGTCACGAATCTCTTTGGTGATCCGTGCGATAAAACTTCAACCAAAGATTTGAGTGACTTCATTATTTACTTGCAAGGAAGCAACATCGATCCTGAGAAACTCCCCCCAGATGCGATATCGGTGAACTTCTCCGAAAACTTGGCGACTCACGTGAAGGGAGACTGGTCTCTGTCGAAAGGAAAGCTATTCTCTACGAATGGAAAGCCCACGGAGACCGTAGGAATTGTGTTGGAAAATCTCAGTGGATACACGAATCCGAATCCCTTGTTTGGCGTTATTACGCTCAGTGCTAAAATTCACCATCACGGAGATGTCACGCACTCCGGAAACGCCAACGTGAAGTGTCACAACGGAAACTTCGGGCCCTACAAAGTGGGATCCGATCCTGCGGAAGGGGCGTGCGATCCGGTGACATTAGAAACGTTGCAAGAAGCATTCCATGTGAAAATCGTGACTCAAGAAGTAGACACGAGTCTGCCTCCCCTTTCGTTTGACTCGGTCGCGTGTATTGCCGGCGCCACGACAGGAGCCACAGGGCCTGGAGCCGTGCCTGATATTGCGTTGACATGGAATTGGAATGAAGAAAACGGAATCCCGATGGGAGCGTGTAACGTGAATAATCCGAATGGCATTTACTGCGACGCGACGCAATTCAACATTGACCTCATGAAACGACTGAACGCATTCGATGAATTCTTAGAAGCCAACGATCGAACGTTTGCATGCCCTACTAATCCCAACGCGCAAGCGGGACAAGTTACTCTGCCCACGGACACGCCCGTTTCTCCCGGATTCATGGGAGTGAGCGCGTTCAAGTACCAATTCCTCGGACCTTCCACGATCGCATTCACGACGGAGATAACCAACAAAACCGACGCGCTGCAATCCGCTCTTGTTCGCGTCAATGGTGCCATCTCGGAGAACGCGGGAATTGGTGCGGGACAAACATTCGAATGCGAAGCCACTGCCAGTATTCCTATTGGGGGCGTGCAAGAAGCCTTGTGCGTGATTAGCGACATTCCTCCTTCCGGACTTGGTGTCGATTTTACGCTGGAAAGCACGAGCACGACCAATATTGCGTACACGACGAATGGATTATTCATCAACGTCGCCTCGTATGTGAACGCGGCCACGGGGGCGTGCGGAGACTTCATTCAGACCACGGAGCTCATCGCTGGAAAACCTGGAATTAATTACTTCATTGATGTCAACGATTCCGTGATTGGGTCCTACGTGAATGAAACCAGCGTCGTGTTCACGGAAGCCATTCCTTCCATTCAAGCGCTCAACGACTTATTCCACTTCGACGCGCAACTGATCCGAGACGGATACTCGCACGACTTCGAGAATGACTTTAGGGAATACTATTCTAATGTCTCCTTCGCGGATGCGCCGACGTGGTTCAAAGGAACGGGTGGCGCGGGGGGATTCAACACCTACTACGGAAGCAACGATGCGCTGCGATTTACGAACGAGTACTTTGACAGCACTACGCTTCCGGCTGCGGGAATTTATCGCGTGAACGTGAATGTATTATTCCAAGACGAATGGTCGGTGTTGACGCCGAGCGGCACGCCACACACGAACATCGTGGTGGAGTTTTACCACACGGATAATCCCAATCCAAATAGTCCGTTTTATCGACTCCCGTTCAACGGGATGGTGGGCGTGCAAGGAACACAATTCCACCGCGTCGGGTATGGAGTGGAATTCATTAACGAAACGACTCCCGTGAGTGTGAACGATGCGTTCGTGCAAACCCACGCGGGAGATGGGAGCACGGCGATTGCGAAAGTCAACACAAGTCAGAAAACCGATTTGCGCGCGCTGAACGCGCTGCCGAGCACGCGAGGAAATGTTCTCGAAGTCGTATCGAGTGGCGTGAACGGAGCCGCGTCGCTGACGTTTACTCCCACGCTCGCGACGCCATTACTCATGAAGGTGTCGCACGAACCCACCACGCAACCCTTCGGCGCATACTACTACATTAACGAGAATGCGACGCCGCAAGACACGGGCAACACCCTAACGTTTTGGGAAGGAGCGGGCAACTGCGTCGACTTCTCGGGAGTTCCTGTGTATGAGGCATTCAATTACTCTCCCGATCGCGCCGCGACGACATCGGATCAATACCCTAACTGGCCGTACCTCTACGCCGTAGACTGGGACGGGGCTACCAAAGGGGGCGACGTGTATTTGCGGAGTATTTTCTACACGCCTGCGAATGGAATATTCTCCCTCAACGCGGAAGGGGAGACGGCTCAACTCATCACGCCGGACCAACCCACCTTTGCGGGCAACCAACTCCTGAGCGGAATCAGCGCGATGTCCTACAATAATGCCTCCTCGGCCGTGCAGACCCTCCAAGACGTATTCGACTTGGTCTCGCAAGGAACGGTGTGCGTGAGCGACTCGGGAGCCAAAGCCCGATTCTTCTGGAACCCGGCCGCACTCTACACGCAGAGCGGGAATGGGGAGAGTATTAGCCAACGCACCAATGCCCTCGTCGCCGGGGTCACGTGTATTGGCAACTAGCCCCCGTTTACGGGCTTGCCTTCTCCACCCTAGACGTTTTTGTGCCCCCACGCAAAGGGTTTAATTGCCCGAACCCCCCTTGGGGAGTCAACGTATGCTCACTCCCCTCCTCATCGTGCTTCAATTGGGTTCCCTCTTCGCGGATTTTGAACTCGTGCTCAAAGTCGTGGGGTTATTATTCATCATTAGCTTTGTCCGCGCGCACGTGCAACACGTGGGATTATCCACCCTCATCATCGTGCTCATGTCGGGCTTTCTTCTCTTCGACTTTTGGAAAATATTTGGGGGAGCGTTGCTGCTGTACCTCATCTCGATCTTCGGATTCATTCACATCCTCGTGGACCTGAGCTTCATGCACGGGTTCACGCAACCGATTCTTAACATTGGAAAGTATTTCGCCAAACCGAAACCTAAGCCTACTCCCCAAATGACTCACGGACACGACCCGAGAATGGGAATGGAACACGAAATGCACGAAGACCCGCGCCGTGCCTTCTCGCCGGGACGAGAACCCGAGTACGAGCCCGAGGGAGATTACGAGTCTCCTGCGGCGCGACCTTCTCCTGAAGCGCTGCGTGCCCAATACGAAGCACTCATGCGGCAACAGCGATCGCGAGCACAACCTAAAAAAGACGAGAAGAGGAAGTGAGATCGTATGAATGCGAAAGGGAATCTCATCATTGGAGTATTATTCATCATCGCCATTTTGCTGCTTATTCCGTTCATTATTTCCTCGGTAATTCCGGGAGCCGACCTCGTACTAAAAGTCGTGCTCATCTTCTCCATCTACTCCTTCGTGACGCAAATGCTCCAAAATAACGGGTCGCTCACCCTCCTCATCACGGGAGTATTGGTCTACTTCATGGTGTTCAAGTATGGGGACATCTTTGCCTCGCTGTGGTTCGTGACGACCGTTTTCACCCTCGTGGGGGGAACACTCATCGTGACGGCGGCGAGGGACTTCCTGGGCTTTGGTGCCGCCGAACCGGGAGCGATGGGACACCCACCGCACTAAGGGAAAGGGCTCTTTTCTTGAGTCCAATCGGCATGAGGCTTCAAATCAGGTTTAAATAGGGAAAGTGACCCATCTACTCTAGGACTCACTCTTTCGGGTAATAAAATGAATCAACGTGTGGATGCTTTTTTGGCCAAGGCGGGCCTCACCGAATACGAAGCCAAAGTCATGGGGACGCTCTTCCGCCTTCGCGAAGCCGAATCTCCGGTACTTGCGTCTGAATCGGGTGTACCCAAAACACGGGTGTACGATGTGCTCAACGGTCTCATGAAACGCGGACTCGCCGTAGAAATCGCGGCACGACCCAAAAAATACCGCGCCATGAGCCCCAAGGACGCGCTCGGAAAACTCGTGAATGAAAAACGAGGAGAGCTCAACGAACTCCAACTTGAAGCCGACGCCCTGGCGGCGTTCCTTGAAAATCAACCCCTCGACGGGAAACCTTCAACGGAAGAAAAAGTGTTGAAAGTTAAATCACGAACGGACTTTTACAAAGTGCTCGCGCAAGAAATGGGAAGTGCGCAACGATCCATCAAAGGACTCACGCGACTCGACATGCACCATCATGTGTTGCACGACGCGCTTCAAAAAGCGTCGGATCGAAACGTCACGATTCAATTGGCGGGTGAACACCCTGAATCCTTCATTGAGAAAATGAGTGGGATGGAAAACGTGGAACTCAAGCACGCGCAACATGGGTTGCACGCGTACGTGATCGACGATCAAAAAGTCATCATGCTATTGTCCGACATGCGCTTCGAGCGACCGGAATACCACTTTACGATTTGGCCGGAAAACACGGCGCTCGCGCAAGCACTCACGCAAACATTCGACTCCCATTGGGGGGAGTAACATCCTCGTTCGAAAAAAGAGAGGGAATTTTTCATGAGCATGGAACGAGACGCCCACCGATACGCGATACGAAACGCGTTTGATCATCACGGAAAAGCCGACATGGCGGCGGTGATTGGAAAACTCAAAGCCCTCTATCCTGAAGGGAACATCAAAGAGATGGTGCCGCTCGCCAAGAGAGCAGTAGAGAAAGTTAACGCGATGGACATGAACGCGATTCGGAGCGAATACACTCAGTTTGAAAAAGAAGGGTTTGAACTCCACATTCCGGAAAAGAAAGTAGGGCTACTGGATTTAGATTGGACGACGCGCGAACCGGTTGTCACGCGATGGGCACCCAATCCGAGTGCGCCTCCGCATTTAGGGCACTTGCGCGCGGCATTGTTGAGTTATTTGTACGCCAAAAAATACGGGGGAAAATTCATCCTCCGATTCGATGACACGGATCCTAAGCTCAAAAAACCCATGAAGGGAGGAGAAGCGATTTTTCTGCAAGACTTGCAGTGGTTCGGAATCACTCCCGACCTCATTGCGCGATCCTCGGATCGAATGGACATCTACTACGATTACATGCAGCAGCTCGTGGAAATGGGACACGCGTACGTGTGCGTGTGTGAAAAGGAAGCGTGGAAAGCCCTCATCCTTGATCACACGGGGTGTCCGTGTCGAGAAATGGGAGTTGAAGAGCAGCGCATGCGCTTTCAAAAAATGCTGACGCACGAATACCAGCAAGGCGATGCCGTCCTCCGAATCAAAACCGACTTGAACTTGGATGATCCGAGTCAAATCGACTGGCCTCTGGCACGAATCGTGGATGAGCCGCAGCACTACCTCGTGAAGGATCGGTACTTGTGGCCCGTGTACAACTTTGCTTCGGCGATTGATGATCACCTCATGAATGTGACCTTAATCATTCGGGGACAAGAGCATTATCAAAACATGCTCAAGCAGGAGTGGTTGTACAAGCACTTCGGATGGACGTATCCGCATGCGTACCATTATGGTAAACTTCTCATGAAGGACGCGGAACTCAGCAAGAGCAAACTCCTCGCGGGAATGGCCAGTGGAAAATACTCCGGATGGGATGATCCGCAACTCTATACCGTGAGTGCGCTCCGGAGAAAAGGATTCGCGCCGCAGGCATTCATCGACATGATGATAGATTTAGGAGTCAAACCCAACGACACGACGCTTAACTTGGAACTATTGTCGAATTACAATCGGAAACACGTACAAGGGTGCCCGGTAATTCCCTTCGTGGCGGATCATATCCCGGTGCACGTGGACTTCGTTCCCGAGATGAACGTGACGGTGGATAATGAGGAATACTCGTTAAAGCAGGGAACGCAATCCTTCTTTGTTCCCAAGAAAGATACGTTGAGTTGGAACGTGGGAACCACGCTCCGATTGCGGAACGCGTACGTGATCAAAATAAACGATGCCACGGCGCACGGGTTTAATGCTCAATTCGTCAGCACGGCCAAAATAGAAAACACGACGCAGACGCCGTGGATTACGAATGGAACGGATGTGCGCATCGTCATGCCAACGGGAGAAAAAATAGTGGGGAAAGCAGGAGATTCGATTCGTGCGTTGCAGGAAGGAGACGAAGTGTTCTTCCCGCATTTTGGATACTGCCGCGTGGATGCTAAAAAAGAAAACCACGTTGAATTGTGGTTCACGCACGCGTGAAAAAACAACTTAACGCTTTTTTTCAATTAATTATTTCTTGGCTTTTGCACTCGCGTAAAATGCCTTAAAGGAAGAAATGAAAATCTTGGTTTCATCTTTTCCCAATGCTTCTTCCACGTCCTTTTGACATTTTGCGGTGGCGGGAGAATTGAAATTTGTCACCCAGTTCAACATGCCAGGGGAAATACACGCGTCCTGGAGTTTTGTAGAGGAACGATCAGCTGCTTTGGCTATTTCTGACAAGGAGACCGATTTTTCGTAAGCGCGCGTGAGCGCATCCTGTTCCTCGGGACGGAGACCCTTGACGGGATGAATCGGTTCTAATTGCGATGAGGGTTTGCGCGCCCATTCCGGTGGAGGAGAAGGTTTAATTTTGTTGAACGTGGGGGGAGTGGAAGGCATGAAAAACAAACGGAAAGGAAGAATATAAGTTTTATTCATGACATGGCTCTTTTTTCAGCAAAAACACTTTTCCATTCGCCTCTTTTTTAAAGAAAGAAAATGAAACCTAGACATGGATAAAACTCCTCCCGGGATTTGGGAATACTCCTCGTATCTTCCCGTTCCTCAAAAAATAGTCTCGCTCGACGAAGGGAATACGCCGCTCGTGGTTTCGGAGAAACGAAAAAACGTGTACTACAAAGTCGAGTACACCAACCCCACGGGAAGTTTCAAGGATCGAGGAAGCACGGTGGAAATTTCCCATGCCTTGTCTGCGGGCTACACGCATGTCGTGTGTGCTTCCACGGGAAATATGGGGGCGAGCGTCTCGGCGTACGCGGCTAAAGCAGGAATTCGCGCCACCATTTGTGTCCCGCGACACGTGCCGGAAAATAAACTCAAACAAATTCAATCGTATGGCGCGCAACTCGTGAAAGTCAACGGGGATTACAACGAAGCACTCAAGAAAACATGGAGCATGGCCTCTCAACAAAAGAAGTGCATGCTGACGGGAGATTATCCGTTGAGAATGGAAGGGCAAAAAACGATTGGGTTGGAAATCATCGACCAAATGAAAAAAATGCCGGAGACGATTATTTGTCCAGTGGGAAACGGGACACTCATCACGGCGCTGCACGCGGGATTCACGCAACTCATTCAAAAGAAAAAAATAAAAAAAATGCCTCGACTCGTGGGCGTGCAAGCGGCGAACTGTGCTCCGTTGTATGACGCGTGGAAGAAGAATTCACTGCTCTTTTCTCCCATTAAAAATCCTCAAACGATTGCGGGAGCGATCGAGTGCGGAAACCCTATCTATGGAATCGAAGCCCTCGCGGCGATTCATGAAAGCAAAGGGAAAATTATTACCGTAAGCGAAAAACGCATGCGGGAAGCCAAACTTTCCCTCGCGAGAACGGAAGGGTTGTATGTGGAATACTCCGGAGCCGCAGTGCAGGTAGCGATTGAAGACCATGAGTGGAAGGGAATAACCGTGGGCTTGCTGTGCGGGCACGGACTCAAAGAATGAGGCTTAGTCTCTGTGCCGGTTTTGGGTAACACGCGAGCTTCTTTTTGCGGTGAGGGTTGCTCTCGTAAAGAGTTTAGGAAGAAACTATATAAACGTGAAAACGCTTCTTTGAATCATGCGACTTCTTTCTATTTTTATTTTTGGACTTGTAGCTTTGCTTGTTTTTCCCGGCGTTGCGGCCGTAGTAGGGGAGCAGTCTGTGACAGTGTTTGCGGTAGCTCCCGACGGAACCGCGCTGGATGCTACATTAACTTTGGCGGTGTTGCCTGGAAACGGAACGGTGTGGTCGAACGTCTCGGGACCCCTCGTGGGAACGGCAACACAAAGTACGGAAAAAATATCCGTGAGAGTGGCGAAGAACTACTCGAGTCAAGTCGATGCGTTTGATTACTTCTTCTCTATTGACAGCGACGCGAGTGTGGTGGATGGACCGAGTGCGGGAAGCGCCATGGCGTTGCTCGTGGTGAGCTCGCTCTCCAACCAAGAAATCCCCTCAACGGTAGGACTCACGGGGACGATTACTAATCAAGGAACCATTGGGCCGGTGGGGGGCATTTTTGAAAAGGCCAAAAAGGCGGCGGAGAACGGAGTCAAACTCTTTCTCATTCCGGAAGGGGAATCCCGACAAGTCGTGAAAATGAGTGACGGAGTCAAAAATATCTTCCTTCCCGAATACGCGCTCGAGGAATGGGGAATGAAAGTGGTGGAAGTGGGAGACTTAGACACGGCGCTCGAACTCGTGTACTCGGACATTGACGACATCGACGTGACCACGGTGGCTCCGCCGGAGAGTCCAATGTTTATTCCTGAAAAAATAACCCCTACATCGTCGGCGGCCATTTTAGGAATGCTCAACCAAAAATTTATTGAACAAACACGAACCGCGGCAGCCGAAGCGCAATACGCGCTCAATAACACCGTGTTAGGTGACGCGGGGCTCATTGAAGTGCTCGCACGCAGCGTAAGTGACGCAGAAGAAACCGCGAATGAGGCCGAACTCCTCATGCAGAATGGATTCCACTATTCAGCCGGAAACTTTGCCTTTCTCGCGCGCGTGAACGCGTACTTTGTGAAGGACGTGTCCGAGCACCCGGAACTGATTGATTTAGAAGACCCCTTACTCAACGAATGGATGAACGCGTTGTTGGAAGACATTGACGAGGAACAGAAGCGACTGGATCTCATTGTCCCTGTGGAGGGAGTCGAATGGTACATTGCGGCGCAACAACGGCTCACGTGGGCGGAGGAACAAATTCTAGAAATACAAGAAACACCGCTCATTGAGGGAGCGAGCATTGACGCCATTCACGTGGAAGCCGTGGCGCGTATACGCGACTACGAGTTTGCGAAAGCGTGGTACGAATCGAGCCAGGAATTCTACGACGTGGCGCTTGAATTATCCACGAAAGGATTGGAATCGCAGAGTCCATTTGAGGACTATTACGATGACTTCATCACGGAAGTGGAGAGCGGACTCAGCATTGTTCAAGACGGGAGTGGGGAAGATGCGCAACGACGATACTTGTCGGGACTCATTGACCAAGCGGAAGGGAGACACTTGAGCGCAGCCATGAATTTTGCATCCGCGCTCGCGCTGCTGAATAGTATTATCATCGAGTCGGACCCCGATCAAGATGTACGAGCGGTTCTCGAAGAAAAAATGGAGTCACTCTCCCAAAAATTAGCGGTGAATCCTTCCAAGAATGCGTGGCCTAACCTTTACTTGGATCACGCGCGCTTCTATCTCGAATCGGCAAATCATCACATGGAACTTAGCCAAGGAACACAAGCGGCCAGCCACCTGAGCAGCGGCCTCGCCCTCGTTTTGTTAGCCGAAAACACGTATGAAGTGACGAAGGATGTGGAACAATACTATTCTTCTCTTCCTGCGAGTCGATTTTCCACTTTAGACGGAATCAAACCCTTTGGAAACACCCCCGTTTCAAGTGGGGGAACGATTCCTATATCGGTGGATTCGAGTGGGAAGGGAAGTATTGTCGTGCAAGCCACTCCCCAAACGATTCCGATTAGTTGGATTTTGGGAACGGTCATCGTATTCCTCTCCATCGTGTTTGTGGCGTCCTATTTGGTTCGACCTAAAAGCACCGCGAGTTCCGCCTCTACACCTTTGACCATGTCGTCTTCTTCCGGGGGAAGAGAAGCACTCACACGCGTAGATGAACTGGAAGCGCGGCTGTTTGCGGCTAAACAAGGCATGCGACACGCCCAATTTCAATTCTCGCGAAAAGAATTATCTCCCAGCGCCTACGAGGAAATGAGAAATCATTACGCGGCACAAATTCGAAACGCGACAAAAGAATTGCGCGATGCGGTGAGCGCATTTCGAGGCACGCTTTCATCTAAAGAAAAAATAAGTGAAATGAGTGAACCGGAAAAAGAAACAAAGAAAACAACAACGAAGAAAATAAGTTCAACCAAAAAAACAGTGGCCACAAAAAAGTGGGCGACGAAATCCAAGAAATAATTCGGCTTTTTTTTTATTTATTTAATAAAACTAAAAATATAAAATTCAAAAAAGAGCTAAATTAAAATGGAGTTAAAAAAAGTGAAAAGAAAAGAGGGAAATGACTCCCTCCTTTCTTTTTCGGAAGAAAGTTTTATCCGAACAAACTGGCCAATCCGGCAGCAGCTTCTTCTTCAGTTTTCTTTTCTTCTTCCTTAGGCTTGGCTTCGGCTTTAGCCGATCCGCTGGCAGCAGGAGCTGCGGCGGCCGGGGCAGCTGAAACAGCGGCCTTTGCAATCGCGTCGTCAATATTAACGTGCTTCAAACTGGCAACGAGAGCTTTCACGCGGGCCGAATCCGGAGAGATTCCCGCGGCTTCCAGCACCTTCGTGACAGCCTCTTCACTAATATTTTTCTTTGCGGCATGCAAAAGCATTGCGCTATATACGTAATCCATGGCGTGTCACCTCGTTTTTTTGTCAATACTGCACTCGCGTGCGATGACTGTAAAAAAGGCCCAAGTTACTGGGCGTCCTCCGTTTTAATGTGCGAATTGATTTCGCTGGCGGCGCGCTGGGCTCTACCCAAAATCTCTCCAGCGGTGTGCTCGGTGAGAATATTGGCTTCCAACGCGACGGCTTTGGCTTCGCGGAAGGCTTTGCCCAGAATAACCGGGGTGCTTCGTTCCGTGAAGATGGCAGCGTTGACCGACAAGTTGAATGAATCCTGCTCGGCTTTGACGAATTGCAAGAATACTTTGTCCGTGTCGATGTCGAGGATGCTGGCACCATACAATTGGCCGCCTTCCGTGACGTGCGTTACGTTCAAGCGCAAGCGAATGGGTTTAATTCCAAACTTTCCGAGAACGTTGACGACGGCAGGGGTAATCGGCTCGCCTTTCTTGGTGACAATCTTGTCTTCAACAACCGCAATAGTCGCTCCTTGGACGCGAACGCTCAAACCGGCGTTCTTCAAGTCGGATAAGGCAGGGCCGGGAGGCAATCCGGTGTCGCCGGCGGGGACAATAATATCGTCCGGGGCGATCTGTCCGGCTTTCGCGGCAATCTTTCCGGAGGATTGTTTCAAGGATGAGAATAATTCGAACGGGTTGACTTTACTGAACAACACGGCCGTCGATCCGGTCACGCTATCGGAGAGCTGGGAGTTGACTCCGGCATCGGCGAAGGCGCGCTGAATAATCTTACGCTTGGAAACCGTAACAATGGCTTTGCCGGCCAATTTCACTTTGAGAGAACCGTATAAGCTGGCAGGAAAATTTTCCAAATTGGCGACGCCAATCACGGGATACTGCTTAGCTAATTGAGTTAAGCGGGCGACTTCGGAGTGCTTCCACTTCTTGGTGTGCGTCTTCATGCGGTCGTTCCCCCTTGTTTGCCGCCAATCATGATGGGCGCGCTCATGGTCATCTTAATGAGAGACGATTTAATGTTCGAAGGCTTGTTTCCTACTGCGAGAAGGACGGCTTGGTAAACGGCGAGGATGTTCTCGACAATCGAGTCGTCGTCCATCTCTTCTTTTCCAATAGAGCAGTGCACCAACGGCATGCTTTTTCCTTTTCGGTTGGTGACTTTTACTACCGAGCGCATTCGGTCGGCGGTGGCTTGCAATTGTTTAATGTCCATCGTCACCGGCTTAGGCATTCGGTTTTTGGGAGCGAGTGTTTGTCCCAAGAATTTTCCGACGCTGAGCATGACGGGTCCTTCGGCGAGGAAGCCGGCGTAATTGGTTAAGAGTTCGGCAATCTGCTTCTTGTTGAGCTTGCTGATTTGTTCTTCTAACATGACTTCGTCCACGACTTCTTTGGCTTGTTTAGCGAATTCTTTATCGCGGGCAAAAAGCAATACTTTTCCTTCTCCGCGACCAATGGGGTGGGGGAGGGTGACGTCGACGTCGACTTGGTTTTCCATTTTTTTGAAGTCGATGTTCTTGAAATTAATAGTAAGGTCAATCGTTTGTTTGAATTTTCGAGCTTCGGCCGATTGGCGCAATCGCTGCAATGCGGTGATAACTTGTTTTTTATCCATGTGTGAAACCTCCCACTCTCGAGTGGTGAAGCGGCTTCCTACATTCAAAAAGAATGAGAAAGTAAGTCAATTCCGATGGGGAATGCTTAAAAAAGAGACTCTTGGGAGGGGGATTGTCTCTTCGGGGGCGTGTTTCATCCCACTCCTAAAAACGCATAATTTAGGACAGTTTGGGTTTGGGGGGAGTGCCTGAATAATAGGGTAAAAGGGCATTTCCGATACGCTCCCAGGACCAAAGGAGGGTATTCACATCCACTTTAGGGACGGGGTGCTCGAATGCGTGCATGAGGCGGCCAGCTACTTCTTCTGCGTCATCCGGATGGCGTACCCCATAGGCTACCCCCGCATGAATGAGCTCGGTCATCGCGCTCGAATCGGTGGTTACTATAGGGGTGCGCGTGGCGACGGCCATGGCATACACTAACCCCTGACTTTCCGAATCGGCCATTAAAGAAAACACGTGCGCCCGCGCGTACTGATCGATCAGCTGGTCCAACTTTTCAAATTGAATATACCCATGAAAAACCACGGCGTGCTCCACTTCTAATCGTCGGGCCTCGGCTTCAAGGAACGTGCGATCTGATCCTTCTCCCACCACATGCAACACGGCTTGAGGATATTTTTCCCTCACTTTCGGAAGCGCACGTACGAGACGATGCACTCCTTTCTGTCGCACGAGTCGAGCAACAGTGAGAATAGAAAATTTTTCGACTGTCTTTTTCACGGATGCAAATCGAGCTACATCAATCCCGTTTGGAATGAGCACGTACTTCTTCTCGGGTAAAGAAATATTTTGATGAAAAAGATCCCACTCATAATCCGATACACACACGAGCGTGTTGATTTTTTTACTTAGCATGCGATAAAAAAAATACATTGCCGGGTGCAATTTTTTTCGAAATGCGGAGGAGGAAATAGAACTGGCTCCTGTAATGATCATCGTTTGATTTTTCTTTTTTGCCGCGAGTGCGGTGAGCGTGGTGAGGGAATTAATTCCGTACGCGTGAATCACATCGTGATTTCCTTCCTGCAGCGCACGATACAACTCGAGAGAAAAATAGAATGACTTATTCAAAATAATACCAGGAAATTCAGTGATGGGAATTCCATCGTATTCTGTTTTCCCAACAGGATTTTCCGTGACACAAAAGACTTCTACTTCTATTTTCTTTTGTTGTAAAAACTTGGCGAGGTAATATACGCACTGTTCTACTCCCGCCATATTTTTCCGCAGGGTGCCCGCACACGTCAGAACGACTTTCATAAGAATATCCCTTGGGACGCATTCAAAAACATACTGGTGCATGTCTCAATATGGCAAAATTATTTCTTACGGGCGCCAGCGGATCAATCGGAAAAGAAATTCTCTCTATGCTCTCCGAGCGGCATTCTATCATTGCCCTCTCCCGAAATCCTCCTCTTTCTACTCCAAAAAATGTTTCTTGGGTAAAAGGAAACTTGAATCAACTCAACTCCATCAAAAAAGAACTGGCAAAATGCGACACGCTTATTCATTTAGGCGCTTCAGTGTCGAACACCGATTCTCAACTTTTTGAAACCAATGTGGATGCCACGCTGCGTCTTGTTACTTTAGCCCATGAATTGGGAATTCAAAAAATAATTGTTTTTTCCTCTGCTGCGGCGTCAAAGGAGCATCTCACTCCTTACTCGGAATCAAAACTAGAAATGGAAAATGAACTGCAAAAACTTCCTTTTACGGTGGTTATCATCCGCCCCACTCTTGTGTATTCCAAAGGATCCAAATATATTCTTGGGATGCAAAAATTTTGTGAACTGCCACTCCCCATTATTCCTCTCCCGGGTGGGGAGACTGCGGACTTGAAACCCATTCATGCTTCCGACATTGGAAAAGGGCTGCTGGCATTATTGTCTGAAAAAAATCCCTATCCCAAAAAAACAATTACCTTCGATTTTGCATCGACTCAATCCTTCACTCTCGCGGACGCGATTCGTATTATTGCTCAGCAAAAAAATATTTCAAAACCCATTGTTTCCTTTCCCGCTCGTATTCTATTTGTTCTCGACGTGGCCTACGCGCTCCGTCTTCCTTTCAGCGCGCGATTATCTCGCCTCGCTGCCGCTGCGGATTCGTATCGCGTGAACCCTCTTCCGTTTATGCAAACGTATGGGGTGGTATTCTCTAACCCGCACGAACGGTTTCCCACGTGTGTGTAAAAAAATAAAATAAAAAGAAGCGAACAGTCGCGTTAAGCGAACTGCTCGTCGTATTTTCCGTCTTTAATGTCAATTTGCACTTGCTTGGCGTGCTTTCCATCAATGGTGATTCCCATTGAGTTGCACGTTCCAATGATTTCTCGGCAGGCCGAACGAACGGTGTACGAGTTCAGCTTTCCGGTTTTCATTTCGGCAATCTTCTTCACTTGATCAAAAGTGAGGTTTCCCTTCACTTCGGTCAACGGGTTTCCGGCTCCCTTATCGGCGCCGGCTTCTTTTCGAATCAACGCACTGGTAGGGGGACTTCCCACCGTGATGGTGTAGTTCTTTTTGGCATCCACATCTAAGACAACGGGGACTTTGATTCCGGCGAAGTTCTTCGTGGCTTCATTAATTTCTTGAACGATTTTTCCCACGTTCAATCCTAACGGCGCGAGCGCGGGTCCAATCGGCGGGGCGGCAGAGGCTTTTCCTCCGTCCACCATGAGTTTAATTTCGGGCATGTTGTTTTCTCCTAGAAGCTAAAAATGCGTAACAAGATCAAAACGGTTCAAAAAACCTTAAAAAGCCACTTTTTAGTTGCTAAAAGGAAGAAGGGCGTATTATTCGTTGATCACGCGAATGGTTTCGGCTTTCACCGTAACAGGAATCTTCACCGTGGCTTCGAGCAATTCTACTGTAACTTCTTCCTTCGTGTCGTTCACACGGATGACGCGGGCTTTTTCTCCCTTGAAGGGGCCGGCAATCAATTCCACTTTCTGATCGGGCTTGATGTTGTCCATCAACGGCTTGCTCGAGAAAATAGTGCTCAATTCCTCAATCTTAACTTGTCCTGCCACGACACCGCGACCTTTCACAATGGAAATGCCCGCGATGTTTCGCTGAACCGTATTCTCGTGATCGGCTTCAATGAGCATATACCCCTTGAGTCCGGGCATGATGGCCATACTGTAAATGGCGAGTCCTTCTTTCTTGGCTCGCGCAGCTAAAATATCAATGGCCATCGTCTCTTGGCCTACAGTCGTGCGAACGGTATAAATCATCAAAAATACTTCCGAATAGGAGAAAAAAGCCCCACAATGCTTAAAAACAAGGCTTTTAGGTCTACAAGCCGCGGAGGAGGAAACTAATCAGTTCTACCACGTACCCTAAGCCGCCTAAAACAATGAGTCCTAAAGCGGTAATTCGAGCCATGCTCACAAACTGATTCGTATCGGGCTTCTTGCTCACCGTCAGAATACGCTGCGTAGAGGTAATGAAACTCGAGATCCATTCACTCGGCTTGAAATCCATACACTCAAGATAGTAAAATGAGTTTAAAATGCTGCGGATGCGCGGGACTATTTTTCATTCCGCGGGAGGGGATTCCTCCCGGGAAGCCTATTCGGTGAACTCGATGTCCAAGTCCAACTTTTGGTTCTCGGCATTGGGAGAAGGACCGTCTAAGAAGGGGATTTTTCCCCCGGCCACGACAACCATCGCTTGAATGTGCGCGCGGGGCATGTGATCGTTAATCATCGCTCCCCAAATAATGTGCGCATTCGGATCAATACGACCGCCGACGACTTCGACAATCATTTCGGCTTCGCGCAATGTCATGTCGCTGCCGCCCGTCACATTAATCAACGCTCGGCTCGCGGAAGAAATATCCACATCCAACAACGGAGACGTGAGCGCGCTTTCTACGGCTTCTAATGCGCGTGAATAAATCGGCTTGTCGGAGCGACTCTCTCCGAACCCAATGAGCTCGG